>JAYEOJ010000690.1:0-6859 GCA_034722835.1 Bacteroidota bacterium
CGAGAGGACCGTGTTGGACAGACCTCTAGTGTACCTGTTGTGGCGCCAGCTGCATTGCAGGGTAGCTACGTCTGGAAGGGATAAGCGCTGAAAGCATCTAAGCGCGAAGCCTGCCTCAAGATGAGATATCCCTTAAGGGCCGTTAAAGACGATAACGTTGATAGGCTGCAGGTGTAAAGGCGGTAACGTCATAGCTGAGCAGTACTAATTGCCCGTGAGCTTTTTTCAAGGCTATTTAAAAGATACTTCTTCCAGTATGTTAATCTTATTTGAAGACTTTAGGTGACTATTGCAGTGGGGAACCACCTCTTACCATTCCGAACAGAGAAGTTAAGCCCATTTGCGCCGATGGTACTGCGTATTGTGGGAGAGTAGGTCGTCGCCTATCTTATTTAATCCCGTCCGGGTTTCCGGGCGGGATTTTTTTTTCTTTTTTTTACAAAAGAGGAATGATATTTGAGAAAGACTATAGACCGAGGAAGACACTTGGCCCCGGAAGCCTAAGCTGGCGAAGGCAGGTTAAGCGACAGGGTTAAGTGTCTTTCGTTCCGTTTTCTTTGCTATTTTAGTATTTCATTTTGCACTTACTGGTGAGGAGAATTTTTATTATATCTGTATTGTTGTTGGCCGTTGCAGTAGTTGCTCACGGACAAGTGATTGACACCACCAGGAAAATCAATACCTGGATGCTGGAACATAATTTCACCCGCTTCGAGGATGTCCTGCTTGATACCAATATGCACCAGGTACAGCGCGAATTCAATCCGGCTTTTCTTGAGGGCTTTGCTTACGAATCTTATGGTCTGCTGGCAGGCGGAGTAAATCACGTGGATTTTATGCGACGGCCCGAGCCCAGTGAATTCCTGTTTGGCAGGGCATGGAATCCCTATATGAAGACAGCTGAGCGGACCATCTTTTTTAATACGAAGACTCCTTTTACTTCCCTCGTTTACAGTACCATTCCGGTGAAGGACTGGAAGGAAGAGTCTATTGAAATGATGCATACACAGAATTTCTCTCCTTATACCAATTTCGGAGTTGAGTTTAATATCCTGTCTGGCAAGCCTTTATATACGAACCAGGACACCAGGGCTGTCCGCGCCGGGCTCTTCGGGAGCCATGCAAAGAACAGATACAGCATATTTGGCACCTTTTACTACAATGATTTCGATCAAAATGAAAATGCCGGGATCGCACACAGGGATTCCTTTTTAATGGGTACCGAGGAGCAATGGTGGGAATATGAAGTGAATCTGTCCAATGCGCAGTCCCATTACCGGAACATGGCCCTTTTTGCCACCCAGAAATATAACCTGACCGAACGGAAATTCTCCACAGACAGCCTGGGGAATACTACCTCCACAGGAAAAACCCTTTCCATCTCCTATCAGCTGATGCTGGAACGGCAGTTTAAGTATTACAGTGATGAGGTAAGCCTGGATGACCTGTCTCCCGTGTACAGCAACTATTACTATTTAACTGAAACCGCTTTAGATTCAGCCACAGAAGATAAGATATCAAATGTCCTGCAGCTGATCCTGGGCGATCCCGATTACGATAAGATCTCGGCACGAATCCTTGCGGGTGATGAACTGAGGCGCTTTGGGATGCTTTCCCCCGAGACGGTCCCTGTGGATTCAATTACCAGGGATACGATCATCGGTACTTTCCGTTCAGAAACCATCAATGATGTATTTCTGGGATTTCATCTGGCCGGTCCCACCACAGGAGTCTGGGACTGGGTTATTGATGGGAATTATTACCTGTTGGGATACAAGCAGAATGATTTTAACCTGCATGCCAACTTTTCCAGAAAACTGGGTGGAACGACAGATCTGGGACTCAGGGGAAGCTTTGAAATGGCCAGACCCCACTACTTTACCAATCACTATTCATCTTCTTTTCTCAGATGGGAGAATGATTTTGCCTCCATGCTCCGGATCAAGGGGGAAGCTTTTATTCAGAGCGATGAGCAGGAAATAGATATCAGGCTGGGAGCATCCTATATCTCCAACTATATCTACTGGGACACCCTGGCCATGCCACAGGTGTATGATAAGGATCTGCTGGTGCTTTCAGCCCATCTGTCAAAACATTTCAAATTGGGAGGCTGGAATTCCGACAACCGACTGCTGGTTCAATATTCCTCGGAAAAGAAAGTACTGAACCTGCCCATAGCCGTCCTTTATTCATCCAACTACTGGAAGCAATCTCTTTTCAAGGGGGCGCTGGTTGCAGATCTGGGTTTTGATTTATATTATACAACCAAATACAGGGCAAGCAGTTATATGCCTGCAACGGGTATTTTCCATCTTCAGGATAACACGGATCTGGGAACTTATCCCTTTGTGGATGTTTTTATTGCCTTTCAAATAAGAACAACTCGTATATTTGCTTCTTATAACAATGTGTTGCAGAGTGTAGGATTTGCGGGGAATGATTTTTTTACGGCCAATCCTTATCCCATGAAACCCAGACATTTCAGGTTGGGGGTGACATGGTACTTTTATGACTGAGAGACTTAGACAAAGCGTGGTCATTCTGATGTTGCTGATCCCGGCAACACTTTTCTTTGCTTCGTGCAAGCGGAATGCAGAGTCCAGGTTCCGTGATGTGGAGCAGCTAAGACCAGAAAACCGGATCACTCACATGGAGATGATCAGAGAATACGGGGCATTGAAGGTGGTCACGGAATACAATTCCATCAGTTATTTTCTCTACCGTGGTCAACCCCTGGGCTTTCAGTATGAAATGTTGCAGGATCTGGCAAATTATCTGGACCTGACCCTGGAGGTAAACGTTAGCAACGACCTTGAGATGAATTTCAGTGATCTTACCGAAGGAAAGGTGGATCTGATTGCTATGAACCTGACGATTACCTCGGAACGGAAATCGGAAGTGGCATTTACTGAACCTTTACTTCAAACCAGACAGGTACTGGTGCAGAGAAAGCCGCCCCGGTGGGAGAAGATGAACCAGAAACAGCTGGATGCTGCACTGATAAGGAACCAGCTTGATCTTGCGGGAAAGGAAGTTTATGTGCAGGCAGCTTCGGTTTATGAAAACCGCTTACATTCACTTTCCAATGAGATTGGCGGAGGGATCGATATCAGGGATGTGAACCTGGAATCGGAGCAACTGATCCAGCGGGTGGCTCTGGGGGAGATCGACTATACGGTATGTGATGAAAATGTGGGATTGGTAAATGCTACTTACTACCCGAAACTTGATGTGGGGACGGCCATCTCTTTCCCGCAATATGTGGCCTGGGCAGTTCATCCCCGTTCCGACAGCCTGAGAAAGGTCATTGATCAATGGATTAGCAACTATCGTAGGACAGATAGGTATGCCATTCTTTATAATAAGTACTTTAATAACAGGCACTCCTACAGGAACTTTCATAGTGAATACTATACTCTGGGAAGTGGTAAGATTTCTGAGTATGATAATGCCATCAGGAAGGAAAGTGAGCGGATTGGCTGGGACTGGCGCTTGATGGCCTCTGTCATCTACCAGGAATCGAGGTTTAATCCGGAGGCAGTATCATGGGCAGGAGCATTTGGATTAATGCAACTGATGCCCGTGACAGCCAGGAGCTATGGGATAACTATGGAGTCTTCACCGGAGGAACAGATCAAGGCAGGGGCCAGTTTTATAAAGTGGCTCGATGATCGTTTTAAGGATGCTATTCCTGATCAGACCGAGCGGATCAAATTTGTGCTGGCTTCTTACAACATTGGACTGGGACATATCCAGGATGCCAGGAGATTGGCGGAGCGATATGAATCGGATCCCAATGTCTGGTTCGATAGTGTGGATCAATGGCTCCTGAAAAAGTCTGAACCAGAGTACTATAGCGATCAGGTGGTCCGGCATGGATTTGCCAGGGGGATTGAAACCTATAACTTTGTAAGAGATATTTTATACCGCTACGAGCACTATAAGAATCTAGTGAACAATGTAGCTATTGCAAGCAAGTAGCCAATTGAAGTAATTCGCTCAGCATCATGGCTGTTGCTCCCCAGATTTTTTCCTTTCCCACCCGGTAGAAGGGGGCTTCGATGGACCGATTATGGTGATAGATGGTTTCCGAATCGCGATTGGACGGATCAAGCAGCTCACTCAGGCTAACCTCAATCACATATTGTACTTCAGAAGGATCGGGATGAAATACCGGATGTTCCTCCATCCATCCTACAAAGGGATGCACCATGAAATTACTGACAGGAATATGCAGCGGTGTCAGAGACCCCAGGATTTCAATGGGTCCGTTGACTCCGATTTCTTCGCGGGTCTCCCTGAGGGCGGTTTCCTCCAGCGAAAGGTCCGTTGCTTCCCTGGCTCCGCCCGGGAAGCTGACCTGGGCGCTGTGCGGACCGTCATATTCATTGCGTTTGATAAATACCAGCCGGGTCTCCTCATCCCCTGTATAAAAGAGAACCAAAACAGCGGCCGGTACAGGATTCTTCGCAGATGAGAATTCACCCCGGAAGGCAGGTGCCATGTGGAGCTGGGTCTTTTCACCGGGAAGTTGATGGCTCAGAATCTCTATCCACTCGCTCTTGTGAAACATGGAAGCCTTGTTAATTAAAGCGGATGCTCTTATCCGGTGAAATACGGGCAATAATCATAGAGGGAATGAGCAGGAACAGATAGGTGATGGCCATGGTTCCCAGGTTAAGCAGGAGGAGATGAATCAGATTCAGGTTGATGGGAACCGTATCAAGATAGTAGGATCCGGGATCAAGTGAGATAAGATTCAGCTGTTTTTGCGCCAGGCAGATACCCAGGCCAAAGAGATTCCCCCAGAGCAAGCCCACCAGGGTCAGGTAGCCGGACTGATACATAAAGATCTTGCGGACAGATACATTACTGGTTCCCAGTGCCTTTAGTATACCTATCATATTGGTCCGCTCCAGGATCAGTATGAGCAATCCGGATATCATATTGATACCGGCCACCACCACCATCAGGATCACCAGAACTACCACATTCATATCCTGGAGCTTCAACCAGTCAAAGATCTGAGAATTCTTGTCCGTTATTGTCTCTACCTTCAGGCGGCCGCCATCGTCCAGGAAATCAAAAGCGACCTGTTCTCGTACCTGTGATGCAAGTTCAGGAAGATCATCCATATTATCAATCAGCACTTCATACCCGCTTACTTCACCGTTTCGCCAGTTATTTAAGCGCTGTACCTGCTTGATATCTGAAAAAATATAGAGTTTATCAAACTGTTCCAGGCTGGTATTGTAAATAGCGCTGATGGTAAAGGTTCTGGCCCTGGGGGGATCCTGGATAAAGTACATGGTAAAACGGTCGCCCAAATCCAGGTTCAGCAGCCGGGCCGTGGAGCCCGAGAGCACCACTTTGTTGCTTCTTACCGTATCACTTACAGTGAATAGATCCCCTTCAGCAAGGTGTTCCTCTATAAAACTCCAGTCATAACTTTTGTCGATTCCCTTCAGAACGGCACCGTGGATCTCCTCACCGGTCTTTATAATGCCGGCCTTAATGGCAAAGGGCTGTACATTCCGGATGCCCTCCATCTCCCGGATCTTTTCAACACTTTCCAGTCCGGCCGGAACCGGGGCCGTTTCATAAGAAAGATTCGAATCCAGGTTCAACACCTGAATGTGGGCACCGAACCCGGTGACCTTGTTGGAAATCTCCTTCTTAAAACCGGTTACAATGGCTACGGCCACGATCATAACAGCCAGGCTCAATGCGATGCCAAACATGGCAATGCCTACAATGGAACGTGAGAAACTGCGTCCCTCTTTCCTGCTGCCGATCATCCGGCGAACGATAAATAGTTCGATATTCAACGATTCTCAATTAGGTTCAGCAAATGTAACCATCTTTTAGCTATTTTTAGGATGTGAAGCTTTTGTTAGTTCTATCTTACATTATTCTGAATGGAATGATGGCCGCCTGTTCACCGGACGAGGTTCCGGTGCGCAGCGGAGCCGATCGCATGGATCAGTACCTGCCTCTGATTGAGGGCAAGAAGATCGCCCTGGTGGCAAATCATACCTCGGTAGTGGGGAAGCGTCACCTGGTGGATACCCTGCTGACCAGTGGCATCGAGAAGGATCAGATCCTAAAAGTTTTTGCGCCCGAACACGGATTCCGGGGAGACCAGGCCGCGGGGGTACAGATTGAAGATGGTACCGATCCTTTGACAGGCATCCGGGTGGTCTCTCTCTATGGCAGTCACAAGAAACCGGAACCCGGAGAGCTGGCTGATATCGAAGTGATGATTTTCGACCTCCAGGACGTGGGGGCAAGGTTCTATACCTATATCTCCACCCTGCATTACACGATGGAAGCATGTGCCGAAAATGGCATACCGATGATTCTCCTGGACCGTCCCAATCCCAACGGAGGCTTTGTGGATGGCCCGGTACTGGATACGACCTTCCGCTCTTTTGTGGGCATGCATCCCATTCCGGTGGTCTACGGACTGACCATTGGTGAACTGGCCGGGATGATTAACGGCGAGGGTTGGTTAAGCAAGGAAATCAGCTGTGATGTGACTGTTATACCCTGCGAGGGCTATAAGCATGGACGATCCTATAGCATGCCTGTGAGTCCTTCCCCGAATCTGGCCAATGATCATGCTGTCCTGATGTACCCTTCCACCTGCTTTTTTGAAGGAACCGTACTGAGTGAAGGCCGGGGAACCAGTATGCCTTTTGAGGCTTATGGACATCCTGAGTTGCCTGGTGATTTCAGCTTTACTCCAGAAAGCATACCCGGTGTGGCTCGTAATCCGAAGTTTGAGGGACGCATCTGCTACGGGGCCGACCTGAGGGATTTTTATCCGGAAGCGGGTTGGACCAGCTTATATCTGCAG
>JAYEOJ010000691.1:0-1558 GCA_034722835.1 Bacteroidota bacterium
TATTCAGAAAGTCTTTGGGATACCCCCTTCACGTCCGGTGGGCATCATTAAGAATGCTATCAAGGAAGCCATCCTCGATGGGGACATCCCCAATGATTTTGAGGAGGCCTATGCCTTGATGCTGGAAGAAGGCAAAGCACTGGGACTCACTGTCCGCCAGGAACTGAAAAAAAAGAAGGATTAAGATCGATTATCAGGGGCAAATGATCGCTGATCCCTCCCATGTATTGAAATCCCTCGTAGCATCGTCTTGGCTTAATGCCCCCAAACTGCAGATCATCAGTCAATAAGGGCGGCAGATTCAGGGTGCTGACTTTTACAGAGCCTGGCTGCAACGACTGAATGACCAGGACCTGGTCAATGGGGCTCCATCTTCCCCTGTATTTATACGTCCTGATCCCGCCCGGGAGAATCAGGGGTGTGAGGGAATCTCCTCCAAATCTGGCATCTCTCAATGGCTCCATGGAAAAGCCCTGGTATTCCTCATTGAAATCACCTGCTGCCAGAATGCCAGCCCGGCTCCTGGTGGAATACACAGAATCCATAAGTTGCACCAGTTGTCCGGTCTGCATCCTCCTCAGCTCTGCCGTAGCACCGGCTCCACCATATTTGGAGATCAGGTGAAGCAGGAAGAGATCCAGGGTATCTCTGTCCAGACAAGCAGTGATATGCATGACATCCCTGGTTTCCCGGACAGGGGGCGCGAATGGATGCGTCTCCCATTTATAAGACCTGATCCTCCCCTTGCGGATCAGGCAGGCCACATCCATTCCCCGGTGGTCGTGACTCTCTCTGTGCAGGATACTGTAGTGGTAAGGTGCCAGAATCGGATGATTGGACAGCTCCTCCAGGACCAGGGCATTTTCCACTTCGCAAAGTGCCACAAGTTCGGGTGCCTCTCCCCTTCCCGAGGCAATAATCACCTTGGCCAGAGCCGTAAGTTTCTTCCTGTACCTCGACCAGCTCCAATGACGAGGTCCTTCAGGTGTAAACTCATCATCGCCCGGACCGGAATCATTCTCAGGATAAAACAGGTTTTCCACATTGTACCAGACAAAGCAAAATTCACCTCTCTTGCCCGTTTGGGCCCTGAGATCCATGACACCCTTAAAAAACAACATGCACAGGAGCCAGAAGAAAAAGCACTTCATATGGAGTTGATGGACTGAAGCAGGTCAAATCAGCCAGCCGCCGGATCAGGCTAGTCCTCAATTCTTTCATAGGCCCCCAGGTCGGGAGCATCATCATCCAGCCGGCTGTTCCCGTTCAGGTCAAAGGGAATCTCCACGGCATGGGCGGGCAGCCCGGCATCGATGGCCGGTGACAGGCTGTCCAGTTCATAAACAACAGGAATTGAATCCAACAGGGGATCCTCGTTGTTGATGATATTGGTAATAAGGGGATCTTCCAGGTAATCCAGGCTATCAGGATCGATGCGGGTCAGGCAATAGTCGAACAGGTAATTTAGCTGCAGGTCGTTGTAACTTTCGATCAGGAGCTCCATGGAGTGGGAACCATAAATAATGGAATTTTTGAATTCTGCATGTTCAAAGCTTCC
>JAYEOJ010000692.1:0-1554 GCA_034722835.1 Bacteroidota bacterium
ATGTCGATCTTCTCTCCTTGTTTAATCTCCAGGGTGGACTCTCCCAGCTGTTTTTTGGATACGACCGATTCCACCAGCGCCTCGGTATAGGAGACAATAAAGCTGCCTACCCTGCGCTCCGACAGGCGCCTCAGGGTCTGGGTCCGGGTAATGATATTGGCCTCATCGGTCTGCTGGTACTGAACGGAACGCCTGTAGGAGGATGGAAAGAAAAGGGTGCGATCGGGCGATCCGTCCAGGGTCACCAGGTCGGTATAAAAATAGGCAGCCTCCTCCTTGTCCTGAAACAGGATCAGATGGGCCCCTTTCAGTTCGCTGAGACAGGCATGGATCAGGGCAGAGCGGGAGGAACCTGTCAGCCCTTCCAGGTACTGTATTTTCTGATCCCTTGCTTCCAGGGAAGCAGTGAGTTGTGGAAAATGAGGATGAGATGGATATGGATTTTTCATGGCCTGTTACGGGCGCAAACTTAACAAAAAAGTGCCATAAGGTGAGTAATGCATGACTGCTCTGAGACACATGCAGCTGATCCCCTTATAAAGGGAATAGGTATATATTTATATCAAATTAAAAGCCATCTGGATATGAGCAAACAATTCAGGGCGCTTACCTTGAATGAATTCATCGTACAGCAGCAGAATGCCTTTCCGTATGCAACGGGGGATCTGAGCCGTTTATTAAGTCATATTGTCATCGCTGCCAGGATCGTGAACCGGGAGGTGAGCATGGCCGGACTGGCAGATATACTGGGGGAGACAGGTACGGAAAATATCCAGGGCGAGCAGGTAAAGAAGCTGGATCTGTTTGCCAATGAACAGTTCAAATCAATACTGGTTTCGAGCATTGAGGTGTGCGGACTGGTCACCGAAGAGGAGGAAGAGGTGGTCTCCTTTGAGAACGATCTGTCCCGGGAAGGCAAGTATATTGTATGTATGGATCCCCTCGACGGATCCTCCAATATCGATGTGAATGTTTCCATCGGAACGGTATTTTCCATTTACAGGAGAATATCTGAAACAGGAGGTCCCTCCACAGTTGAGGATTTTCTTCAACCCGGGACAAAGCAGGTGGCAGCCGGCTATGTACTCTACGGATCATCCACCATGCTGGTATATACTACCGGCCTGGGAGTGACTGGCTTCACCTATGATCCCTCCATCGGTGAGTTTTTTCTTTCCCACCGGAATATCCTTACCCCCGAAGATGGCCGGACCTATTCGGTCAATGAGGGCAATTACCTGAAATTCCCCCCGGGAGTAAAACAGTATCTGAAGTATTGTCAGGAAATAGATCCGTCCACAAACAGGCCCTATACATCGAGATACATTGGTTCCCTGGTCTCAGATTTTCACAGGAACATGTTAAAGGGGGGAATCTATCTGTACCCCCGGTCCAATGCTTATCCCGATGGAAAGCTCAGGCTGACCTACGAATGCAATCCCATTGCCTTCCTTGCTGAACAATCGGGCGGAATGGCAACAGATGGAATGGGGAACCGGATTCTGGAGATCAAGCCCAGTTCTATTCACCAGCGGGTTCCTTTCTTTGTGGGCT
>JAYEOJ010000693.1:0-6825 GCA_034722835.1 Bacteroidota bacterium
GGGGAGCAGGGGAAGGACCATGTCCAGATCCTTGTCATTTACCATGCCCCAGACCATATGGAGCCGTTTCCATGGGATTTGCTTAATTTGCCTGATCACTGCAGCAATTCCATCCGGGTTATGAGCTGTATCACAGATGCTTCTCGGGTTGTGACCGATGCTTTCCCACCTGCCTCTGATCCCGGTGGACGCAGTGACAGAGGCAAATCCTTCCAGGATCTGGGATTCACTAATCTTCCAGTTGAATTTTTGCAGTTGCTCCAGGGCAGTGAGTGAAGTGATAATATTCTCCTGCTGGTACTCCCCGGTGAGGTCACAGCTTACAGTAAGTGAGGAAGATTCGCCCGGTCTCCCGATCCGTATTTGCATCTTCCCTTCGCTGTCCAGGGTCCCAAAACGCGACTCGTAGTTCTGATCGGCCGAGATGACGGGTGCAGAGCGTTCACTGGCCATGGTGCGCAGAACTTCATCCGTGGGTGTTTCGGTCCGCCCGATAACCAGGGGCACCTTCTCCTTGATGATCCCTCCTTTCTCCCTGGCAATGGAGGAGGGATGGGTCCCCAGGAATTCGGTATGATCCAGGGAGATGTTGGTGATCACGGTCAGAACCGGCATGATAATATTGGTGGAGTCGAGCCTGCCTCCCAGTCCGGTTTCAATGACAGCCACATCCACCTCTTTCCTGGCAAAATAGTCAAAAGCCATGGCAACGGTCATCTCAAAGAAAGAGGGTTTCATTTCCGTGATGATCTCCCGGTTTCCGGTCACAAATTCAGTGACCTCCTCTTCCGGAATGGACTGCCCGTTAATTCTGATCCGCTCTCTGAAATCAAGCAGGTGGGGAGAGGTGTAAAGCCCGGTGCGCAGTCCGGATGCCTGCAATACGGAAGCAACCATATGGCTCACCGACCCTTTTCCATTTGTTCCGGCCACATGGATGGTGGGATAGCGACGGTGAGGGTGACCGAAATAACTGTCCAGTCTGAGGGTGTTTTCCAGTGTACTCTTGTAGGCCGCCTTTCCCTGCCTCTGGTACATGGGAAGGGAGGTAAAAAGAAAATCGATGGCTTCCTGGTAGGTCATTCCTTGAAAAATTCCTGGTCCCAGCCATTGTATTTTACCTTTTCGGGATGGAAGCGGTCCGGTCTTGGCTTACGCTCTTCGGGATAACCCAGGGCAACCAGGGCGAAGGGCTTTACATGGGAGGGAAGGTGCAGGAGCCTGGAGAAGGAGGTTTTACGCTCCTCCCTGGGATGCAGGCCCACCCAGCATGCACCGAGTCCCAAGGTATGGGCAGCCAGCAGCAGATTCTGTGTGGCAGCACCGCAGTCGACCACCCAGTAGCCATCGTCGTGTTGCAGGAGTTCATCACCACAGACCACTATGGCATGCGACGCACTTTGCAGCATTCTGGCATAGGGGTGTATTTCCATGATTTGCTCCATCATAGACGAATCATCGATGACAACAAAATGCCAGGGCTGCATGTTCACTGCGGAAGGAGCATACATGGCAGCTGTCAGCATGATTTTAATCTGCTCGTTATCAATCTTTTGATCTGTAAACCGGCGGATACTTCTCCTGTCGAGAATAAAGTCAAGTTTCTCCATGTTCATATAGGTTCATAATTGTGTGTAAAACTTGGGTCAATGTGAATAATTTGATGGCTCACGGGGAACAAAAACACCTATTTTAGGAGCCAGATACATTTACACCTTTACACATTCTTGTGTAGTAAAGTTAGCGTAATAGGAGGGGAAATATGGCAACTGCTGTGAAAAAAAATCGTAAGATCTTCGTTCTTGATACCAATGTCTTACTCCACGACTACAAAAGCATACACAACTTTGATGAACACGATATCGTCGTGCCCATCACGGTGCTGGAGGAGCTGGACAGGTTTAAGAAGGGAAATGATATCATCAATTTCCATGCTCGCGAATTCACCCGCGAGCTGGACAAACTTAGCGGTGACAAGCTTTTTAATGGAGGCCTGTCGCTGGGGAGGGGAAAAGGAAAGCTGAGTATCTGTACGGGTCAGAAAGCCTCTGAGCAGCTCTCTACATCCTTTCCTGAGAACACTCCCGACCACCGGATCCTGTCCATTGCGGAGCACCTGCACCTCAAGAACGGGACAACCAGGCCCGTGATCCTGATCACCAAGGATATTAACCTGCGAATGAAGGCCAAATCGCTGGGGATTATGGCGCAGGACTACCACAATGACATGGTCCAGAATATCGATGACATCTATGAGAACGTCAAATCCAGCGAAGTGATGGATGAAACGGTGATCTCCGATATGTACGAATCCATGGAAGGTGTTCCGGTGAAACGTTTTGGACTGGGAAAACCCCCGCTGGCCCACCAGTACTTTATTTTCAGAAACAATTCAAAGAGCGGCCTGGGTCATTACGATCCCTTTAACAAGGTGGTAAACAAGGTGGAGAAAACCCGGACCTATGGCATTGATCCGCGTAATGCCGAGCAGACTTTTGCCCTGGATGCCCTGCTCCGGCCTGAGGTTCAGCTGGTGGCTCTGACCGGAAAGGCGGGTACGGGGAAAACATTGCTTGCTCTTGCTGCCGCCATTCACCAGCGAAAGATGTATACCCAGATCTTTCTGGCCAGACCCATTGTACCCTTGGGGAACCGTGATATTGGCTACCTGCCTGGTGATGTGGATGAAAAAATCGGACCTTATATGCAGCCCCTGTTCGATAATCTCTCGGTAATCAAGCAGAAGTTCAAAATGCAGAGCAAGGAGCACAGTCGCATTGAAGAAATGCAGCAGACCGAGAAGCTGTTGATCACACCGCTTGCCTATATTCGGGGAAGAAGCCTTTCCAGAGTTTTCTTCATCGTAGATGAGGCGCAGAACCTGACTCCCCACGAGGTAAAGACCATTATCACCAGGGCAGGGGAGGGAACCAAGATGATCTTCACAGGGGATATTCAGCAGATCGATTCCCCCTACCTGGATACCAAATCAAACGGGCTGACCTATCTGGCCGACCGTATGAAGGGCCAGGATATTTTTGCCCATGTGCACCTGGTTAAAGGAGAGCGAAGTTACCTGGCCGACCTGGCCAGCAATCTGCTTTAAATGGAACGCAGACTGTTCATCATACGACATGGTAAGTCCAGCTGGGAACACGAGGGCCTGGACGATATCGACCGTCCCCTGGCGGAACGTGGAATACGGAATGCCGGAGAGATGGCAGAGAGGCTGCTGGCGGAAGACCATATTCCTCAACTGATCCTTTCCAGTCCTGCCAGCAGGGCCCTGAATACAGCGTTGATTATGTCCAAGCGCTGGAAAATGGAACCGGAAAGCCTGCAAATCCATGACCCCCTATACATGGCCTACCTGTCAGAAATAGAGGAAGTTGTAGCCGCAGCGCCGGCAGAAATCAAGAACCTGGCCATTTTCGGCCACAATCCCTCTTTTACATCCTATGCCAATCTTTTCCTGGATTCGCCTCTGGATAACCTTCCCACGGCAGGGATTGTCATCGTGACACTGGAATCGGAAGACTGGGGGGGAATTGGACGTAAACATGTAAAGGAGTGCTATGTGGATTATCCAAAAAGAAGATAGGAGGATGGCAGGCCCTTTGACAGAGGTTACCTGTGCAATCATTATGGACGGGGAGATGGTTCTGGCTACCCAGCGTAGTTACTTTATGCCACATCCATATAAATGGGAATTTCCAGGGGGAAAGCTGAAGCCCGGAGAAACCCCGGAAGCTTGTATTATCAGGGAGATCAGAGAGGAACTTGGTGTAGAGATCTCTGTCGTTCAGCTACTACCTTCGGTACAGCATATCGACAGCAACAATGCCATAAAGCTGATCCCTTTTATATGTACCATCCGGGAGGGAGAAATCAGCCTTACGGAGCACCGGATGTACCGCTGGGTGCACCGCTCACAGCTGGAAGAGCTCGACTGGCTGGAAGCAGATGTGGAGGTACTTGAGTTGCTGAATCGCTACAATTAATTAAGAAGGACCCCTATCCAGTCGGCCACTTCTTTCAGAAACTCTCCAACTGGTCCTCCAATACCACGATGCAACTCATCACTCACCTGTGTCCCCACAAACAGCAGGAATACCAGGTAGATTCCCAGCAGGAAAAATGCTTTTGGCCTGCTGAATTTCTTGCCGATCAGCATGACGGTCACGGCCAGGAAGGTTGCAAGAAGCAGGAATACCCATACCTCCTTGGTAAAAGCCAGCAGATCCTGGTTGAGGGCCATGCTCTCGCCATGGATCAGGTTGTAGAGAAGGATGGGAAATCCCAGAGCAAAGGCAATATCAAAAATATTGCTTCCCAGGGCATTGCTAACGGCATCATCGTAATTTCCTTTCCGTGCATCTTTGATGGATATAATGGTGTCGGGCACTGAAGTGGCTGCCGCTGAAAGTACTACAGCCACAAAGATCAGCGGGGTGTTGGTAATCTCCCCGAAGAGATCGGTTCCATATACCAGCAGCCAGGTTCCAAAGGTCATGACCAGGGTGCTTATTCCCAGCAGAACCCATGCCCGCATGGTGTTGATCTTTTTGCCATTCAATACGATAGCGATCATATCAAGGCTTAGCAGGGCACCCAGGAGCCACCTTTTCATTGGTGCTGCCGGCCTGATATATTCCCTGCTGGACTTTCGTCGCTTTCTGGTAATAAGGAACAGGAGGATCAGGTAACTTAAGTAGACCAGTACCAGTATCCCTCCGTGCCTGGCCAACAGCTCCCCACTGAAGAGGAAGCTTACAAAGATGAGTTGTGAGATCAACAGCACGCTACCTTCGCGAAGCAGCACCTTTTTATTCAATACGATGGATTTCCTTTTTCCTGAATAAAAGAGAATCAGGACCACCAGGGCCGGGATAATCAGCAGGTTGAACAGGGCGCTTCCCGAGGTCACACCCAGTCCGCCCGAAAACCCGTCCGCATCACGCAGGTAGAACAGGAAAAACATGGTGGTCAGAAATTCAGGCATGGAGCTGGCGATGGCATTAAGAGTAGCTCCCTTGATCCCCAGTGGCATTCTTCTGCCCAGGAAGTCCGACGCAATCTCGAAGCCATGCGAGGAGCGCCAGATAATAATACAGCTGATGCCGATATATAAGATGGATGCCAGCATCATTCCTGTTCTTTACATCTGACCAGGTGCATAATCTGGTCATCCAGGAAATTCTCTTCGTACTCTATCAGGAAGCGTTGAAAGAAGCGGCTGATTCGTTTTTCAGAAAGGAGCGCCATGTAACCGAGCCAGGTGCCTCCCATCCAGAGGGGAAGGATGTAGAGCTGGTAATCGCGGTCAGGCAAGGAGATTTTACCAGCCAGGGTAATTTCTTCAAGCACCTTACTTTTTTCAAGCATTCTGTACTCCTTCAGCACTTTATCCACATGACTGTTCGATTCAAAACCGATGATCCCGCTCTCATTGGTTTCCAGGTAGGCATGAGAAATATCAAGGAAGGAGAAGTTGTAGAACTGAACGGTAAAGCTTGTAATTCGCTCACCCAGCTGCTGTATGGTGCGTATCTTTCCCGAAGCAAGATCGTTCTTAATGGGATCGAAAGCGGTGGCCAGGTTAAAGGGAATGTAGCTGATTACATGGATCATGGAACCCAGGACGATCACAAGGACAAGATAGACCAGCAGGGTAATAATCAGGGGATAGTAGTGATTGGGTGAAAGTTTCATGGCCAGCATGGCCAGGGGAATGGACAGGGCAATAGCGGTGGTGGCAAAGAATACCAGCAGGATTATGCGTTGAAGATTATAAATAAAACTGTAGGAACTTCGCCTGTTCATGCTTTAAAGGTAAGAAAAACCAAGCGGATTATTCAAGGTATAAGCGACGCGGACTTTCCGGCAAAACTTCCCCGATTTCCACTGCCGACACTTCCGGATCGAGCCTGTTCAACTCTTCAATCAGCGATCCGGCATGATCCGGATTCACTGCCATCAGGAGTCCGCCCGAGGTCTGGGCATCATGTACCAGCATCTTCAGGTTATAGTCCACACCCCGTGTGCTATGCGCATGCTGACCAGTAAATTCCAGGTTCCTGAAAGTGGCACCCGGAATGCTCCCCTTTTCATATACCCCGTAGGCACCTGGAAGCAGTGGGATTTGTCTGGTACGGATGCGAAAGCTTACCCCGCTGGCTTCTGCCATTTTCATGGCATGTCCGGCCAGTCCAAAACCGGTCATATCGGTCATGCTGCTTACCCCGTACTTCACAGCCAGTGTTGCACCATGCCTGTTCAAATGCTTCATCAGCTCCAGGGCCCGCCTGTACTCCTCCCGGGTGCAGAGACCGTTTTTCCAACCCGAAACCAGGGCCCCGGTTCCTATGGATTTGGTCAGCACCAGGATATCATTGGCCTGGGCCCCTGCATTGGTGATCAGCTGGTCGGGATGCACCGTACCTACCACAGCCAGGCCATATTTGGGCGGATGATCGTCAATGGTATGTCCGCCAACAATCAGAGCTCCTGCTTCACTAACCTTGTCATGTCCGCCCTTCAGAATCTCCCCGAATACGTCCAGTGGGATCTTCTCCTGGGAGAACATCATCAGGTTCAGCGCCATCAGGGGTGTTCCACCCATGGCATAAACATCCGACAGGGAATTGGCCGCTGCGATCTCCCCGAATTCATAGCCATCCGAACAGATGGGAGGAAAAAAATCGGTGGTAAAGATCAGGGCCGTTTCATCGTTAATTTTATACACCCCGGCATCATCATGGGTATCCACATCCACCAGAAGCCGTGGATCTGCAGCCACCGGAAGCTTACTCAGGACCTCGGAGA
>JAYEOJ010000694.1:0-6818 GCA_034722835.1 Bacteroidota bacterium
ATATTGTGCATACCCAGGATCCCTGACTGGGGGGGATTCAGGATGGGGGTGGAGAGCATGGATCCGTAGATGCCGCCGTTGGAAATGGTAAAGGTGCCACCGCTCATCTCTTCAATGCTGAGTCTTGCTTTCCGGGCGCGGGTAGCCAGATCGGCGATATGATTCTCCAACTCAGCCAGGCTCATGGCCTCTGCATTCCTGATCACCGGAACCATCAAACCTTTATCGGTTTGCACGGCAATGCCAATATCACAATAAGCGGGCGACACCACCTCTTCTCCATCCAGGAATGAATTTACTGCAGGGAACTGCCGGAGTGCTACAGTTACCGCCTTTGCAAAGAAGGACATAAACCCAAGTTTTATTCCATGTTTCTCTACAAATTGCTCCTGGTACTTTTTTCTGATGGCCATAATGGCACTCATATCGGCCTCATTAAAGGTGGTGAGCATGGCTGTCTCATTTTTTACAGCCACCAGTCTTTCAGAGATCTTTTTTCTGAGCTGACTTACCTTTTTACGTTCTTCCTCCCTGGAAGCGGCCATCGATCGTTCGGGAGCTAGTTCCGAGGACCTGTTCTGGATAACCTGTCTCACATCTCCTGCACTGATCTTTCTCAGTCCCTGGAGGATATCGTCCACTGAGAGCCCTTCTTTCTCCATCATCTGTTTCGCTACCGGGGTAGCTTTGATATTTGACGCTTCGGCAACTACTTTTTTAACTGGTACTGCTTTGGCCTCAGGTACTTCTTGCGGCTTCTTAGTGTCCTCTGGAGTGTCCGCCGGAACATCGGGGACTTCCACGCTTGTATCAATGGAGGCTACCAAAGCTCCCACCTGTACGGTTTCTCCTTCCTGAACCAGGATTTTCAGCTGTCCGGATTCCCCTGCAATCAGCGGCAGGGTAGCCTTCTCCGATTCAATTTCACCAATCTCCTGGTTTTTTGTAACCAGTGCACCATCCTCCACAAACCAGGATGCCAGTTCAACTTCCGTTATGGATTCTCCAGGACTTGGTATTTTTATCTCCAGGGCCATGTCACTTTGTTTTGGGTTTCTCTTTTTCGAAGTAGTAATGTTGTTTCAATATTTCTGTTCGTGAGCTTCCAATCACACATTGCAGACCGCAATATACATTCAGAAGTTCGCAGGTACACTCCCGAAATACTTTATCGATAATCTCTTTCTGACTGATTTCGTGAAGTTTGAACAGGCCTGTAGCCGGACTTCCGGAAGACTGGCGGGTTACCGGAATTACCTCTGTTTCCTTCATGGCATTGCGGATGTAATACCAGGCACCCATATTTTCGGGTTCTTCCTGGACCCAGAGGGTGAGCATGTTGTTCCGGTACTTTTTCAGTATCTGGCTGATCTCATTTTGTGGGAAAGGAAAGATCTGATCCAATCGGACCAGTGCAATATCCCGGGCTCCCAGCTTCTGTTTCCGGGCCAGCAAATCATAATAGATCTTACCGCTGCATAGCACCACCCTGCGTACTTCTTCCACATCGTTATCGCTGTCGTCGTATACGGGTAGGAATTTCCCTTTTTCAAGATCATCCAGTGAGGAGATACATTGCGGGTGGCGCAAGAGGCTTTTGGGTGTAAAGACCACCAGGGGAACCCTGGATTTTTTCTTCATGTGGTTTCGCAGGGCATGGAACAGGTTGGCGGGTGTTGTCGGGTTAATGATATGCATATTGTTTCTGGCAGCCAGGCTGAGGAACCTTTCGATACGGGCACTGGAATGTTCAGGACCCTGCCCTTCGAATCCGTGAGGGAGATAGAGTACCAGTCCGTTCATAACTCCCCATTTCTCTTCAGCACTTGAAATATACTGGTCAAGAATGACCTGTGCCACATTCACAAAGTCACCAAATTGCGCCTCCCAGATGATCAGGTTCTGGGGACAGGACATGGCATAACCATATTCAAAACCAAGCACACCATACTCATTAAGTGGTGAATTGTAGATATTGAAAGGGGCCTGTTCTTTATCGATATATTTCAAGGGGAAATAGATCTCTGTGGTTTCCTCCATCACCGTGCCGGCATGGCGGTGAGAGAATGTTCCCCGGATTGAATCCTGACCACTGATCCTGACTGGGTGGTTTTCCAGCAGGAGGGAACCATAAGCCAGCAATTCACCCAGGGCCCAGTCCACACGATTTTCCTTGATCATCCTTGCCCGGTCCTCTACAAGTTTGATCGATTTTTTGAAGAAAACCAGGTCTTCCGGCAGGGTATTTAACTGCCTTGCAATGCGATTCAGCGTACGACCCGGCACCCCGGTTTCAACCGGTTTTTCAAAATCCCTGATAGTGGCATATTCCATGCCTTCCCAGGGAGCTTCCATGAACTGCTGGATGCTTACTTTCTTCTCCTTTCTTGATGCCACCAGCTGCTTTTCCAGCACGGAGTCAAAATCAGCTTCTGCACGGCTAATATCGGCCTTGGTAAGCACGCCCTGTTCCAACAGCTCTTTACTGTACAGATCCCTGGGATTGGGATGTCTGGCTATGGCTTTATAAAGAGTTGGTTGTGTAAATCTGGGTTCGTCCCCCTCATTGTGCCCGTATTTCCGGTAGGCCAGAATGTCGATGAATACGTCCGTATGGAAGAGCTGGCGGTATTCAATGGCCATTCGCATCACATGGACCAGACCTTCCACATCATCGCCGTTCACGTGCCAGATGGGAGCCTTGGTAACTTTCCCCACATCGGTGCAATAGGTACTGGAGCGTCCATCCAGGTAGCCGGTGGTAAAGCCAACCTGGTTATTGATTACCAGGTGGATGGTCCCCCCGGTCTTATAGCCTTCCAATTCCGACATCTGAACCACCTCGTAGACCACACCCTGACCGGCAATGGCGGCATCTCCATGAATAATGATGGGTACCAAGCTGTTGTTGTCTCCTTCATAAATGTGATCGATACGTGCTCTGGAGACACCTTCGATAATGGGGGCGGAAGACTCCAGGTGTGAAGGATTGGGGACAATATTCAGGATGACTTCTTTCCCTTCACTGGTCTTTACCGTATTGCCGTAACCCAGATGGTATTTTACATCACCAAGGCTGATCCGTTCTTCATAGGATTCGCCCTCAAATTCTTTAAAGACATTCTGAGCAGGTTTTCTCAGGACATTGGCCAGCACATTGAGCCGCCCCCTGTGGGCCATACCTATGTTGAACTCCTTCACACCCAGACCTGCACCCTTTTCCACCAGGTCATTTAAGGCCGGTACCAGGACTTCAGCCCCTTCAAGGGAGAATCGCTTCTGACCTACAAAATTATTGTGAATGAATTTTTCAAATCCAACTGCCTCAACAAGATGCTGATAGATCTTTAGCTTCTCTTCCGGGGTGAATACGGACCGGTTCTTTCCTTTTTCGATGCGTTCGGTGAGCCAGCTTATTTTTTCCGGAATCCGGATGAACATAAATTCTGATCCGATGTGACCGCAGTAGGTTTGTTTCAGGTTATCAACGATATCACGCAGTGGAATCTTTCCACAACCAATCTCCCGCCCTGCATGATACTGTGTATCCAGGTTGTCATCTGAAAGCCCGTAATTTTCAAGATCAAGGGTGGGAAAGTATTTTCTGCGTGTTCGAACAGGATTGGTCTGGGTAAACAGGTGTCCCCTTTTCCGGTACCCATTGATCAGGTTAAGCACCTTGAATTCTTCGTCAAAGGTGAGGGACTCGGATTCGGGGTGACTGTAATCTCTTCTGGCCAGGTCAAAACCCTGAAAAAAGTGGTGCCAGCTGGGATCCACTGATCCTGGATCCTTTCTGTATTTCTGATAGAGTTCCTCAATGGCCTCGGTATCGAGGCTCTGCAAAAACGATAGATCGTCCATATGCCACCAAATACAAATTTAAATAGTAACAACCAGGCCCTGGAATTGTTGCTCAAAAACGGCTGTTATCTTATCTCACTGAAGTGTTTCATGAATTGCATTCGTTCAAAGGCAGCCGGGTCAGCACCATATGTCCGGGATATTTTACCCCTGAACTGGTCCACAGAATCAAATTCTTTCTCGGACATCCAGCCATTCAGCTTTACCAGCATCCTCTTAATCTGCTCCGGTCCATTTTTATAAAGGGTCGATACCACTTGAACGACAGTCGCTCCAGCCAGCAACATTTTTATTACATCTTCACCATTGTGAATGCCGGAGGAAGCTGCAATGTTGCAGGTGACCCGTTCCGACATAATGGCAATCCACCGAAGTGTCTCATACAGCTCATCAGCGGTGGAAAACATCCGGGGTGTAGTCAGCTCCATTTTTTCGATATCAATGTCGGGAGCATAGAACCTGTTAAACATAACCAGTCCTGAAACACCTGTTTCGGATAGAGCCTTCACCGAAAGGCCCAGGCGTGTAAAATATTTACTGATCTTAATGGCTACCGGAATCTTTACAGTTGCCAACACCTTTTCTATAATACGGGAATACGCTTCAATAAATTCTTTGTCCTTAAAATCGGCCGGATTCAGGAAGATATTCAGCTCCAGTGCATCGGCTCCGGCTTCTTCCATCCTTCTGGTAAAGTGAGTCCAGTCTTCATCTGAAATACAGTTTACACTTGGAATGATCGGTATGGAAACAGCCTCCTTGGCATCACGAATTAACTGGAGAAATTTCTCCAGGTTATCCTCTCGTATATGAAGGTCAAGATAATCAAGCGTTTCCGACAAACCTGAATAGATCATCGGGTTCTTTTCAGCCTCGTTCAGCTGTTCCCTGGTCTCCATCAGAATCTCCTCTTCGAATAAAGATTTCATCACCACTGCACCTGCTCCGTGCTTTTCCATGGAGATGATTCCGTCAAGCGTTCCGGTCAGACCACAGCTTCCGGCGATGATCGGATTTTTCAATTCCAGGCCCAGGTAAGAAGTTGTCAGATCCTTCATATTTTGAGTATAAATTGTCGGCTGAAAGTAAAAGTATAAAAAACAGAACCTGTCCCGGCATATTTTTTTTTATTCTTTATAACATGTAGTTGACAAATGGCACCAAAAATGATCTTTTTTTCATGTAATATTATGCTCCAAATAGCACCCTGACAAAACAATAGAGAATGAGTAAGATTATCGAAAAGGATTATTTTTCTGAAGCTGTGGTGAAACTGGTCGTTAAGGCCCCGCATATTGCAAAAAGCAGGAAAGCGGGTCACTTTGTGATTGTAAAGACCGGTGAGAAAGGAGAACGGATTCCACTGACCATTGCAGCGGCTGATACAGAAAAAGGAACCATTACCCTGATTATTCAAAAGGTCGGAGTTACCTCTGCCAAGATTTGTGAGCTTGAAGTGGGGGATGAGATTACCGATGTGGTTGGTCCGCTTGGAAAGCCAACGCATATTGAAAACGTTGGAACTGTGCTTGCTTCCGGAGGTGGGGTAGGTGTTGCACCTTTGCTACCCATTGTGGAGGCATTTAAACAGGCAGGAAACAGGGTGATTACAGTTCTTGCTGCCAGGAAAAAGGAACTGATCATCCTGGAGGAGCAGATGCGGGAGTATTCCGATGAAGTAATCATAATGACCGATGACGGATCCTATGGGAAGCAGGGATTGGTAACGAACGGCATGGAGGAAGTTATCCTGAGAGAAAAGGTGGATCTGGCTGTAACAGTGGGGCCCGCCATTATGATGAAGTTCGTCACTTTGCTCACGGGAAAATACAATATTCCAACCGTAGCCAGTTTGAATACGCTGATGGTTGATGGTACGGGAATGTGCGGGGCCTGCAGGGTTTCGATAGGTGGAAAAACCAAGTTTGTATGTGTGGACGGACCGGAGTTTGATGCCCATGAAGTTGATTTTGATGAGATGCTGCTGAGGCTCGATTCCTATAAGCCCTCGGAAGCAGAAGCGTATGAAAGTTACCTGAGTAATCACCCCAAATCCAAGTAATGCAATGGCTGAAGTTTCAGAATATTTAAAAAACGAACGGGAGCAGGAGTGGCGAGTGGCCCTCAGGGGACACATGAAAAATAAAGAGAGGACTCAGCTTGAACGGGTCAGTATGACCGAGCAGGACCCGGAAAAGCGAAACAAGGATTTTACCGAGGTCAACTGCGGTCTCACTGAAAAGGAGGCTCGTATGGAGGCGCAACGCTGTCTCGATTGTGTGAACCCCACCTGTATTACGGGCTGCCCTGTGGGGATCAATATCCCGAAATTCATAAAGAAAATCGAGGCCGGTGAGCTTCTGGACTCCGCCCGTGTTTTGAAAGAGACCAATACCCTTCCTGCAGTTTGTGGACGGGTGTGCCCCCAGGAGGTGCAATGTGAAGAGGTCTGTTTTTATACTCAGAAACTTAAAAAACCTCCGGTGGCCATTGGACACCTGGAACGTTTTGTTGCCGATTATGAACAGAAAAGTGGGCTTATGTCTGTTCCTGAGATTCCTGTGAAGAACGGGATCAAAGTGGCTTCCATTGGCTCAGGTCCGGCTGGACTGGCCTTTGCCGGGGACATGGCCAAGATGGGCTATGATGTAACCGTTTTTGAAGCACTACATGAAATCGGTGGGGTGCTCAAATATGGCATCCCGGAATTCAGACTTCCAAATAGTATTGTAGATATGGAGATCGATGTGCTGGAGAAAATGGGGGTGAAATTTGTGAAAAACTTCATCGTTGGCGCCACCGCTTCCATTGAGGACCTTAAGAAGGAAGGTTTTAAGGCATTTATGGTGGGTAGCGGGGCAGGTCTGCCCAACTTCATGCACATCCCCGGAGAGAACTATATCGGGATCTATTCCTCCAATGAATATCTGACCAGGGTGAACCTGATGAATGCC
>JAYEOJ010000695.1:0-1546 GCA_034722835.1 Bacteroidota bacterium
TTTCAGGATCAAACGGGGTGTAGGCTCGGTACAGATTCCTCCAAATGCCAGCTACTCTGGTCTAAGCATTGATCAGCACAATTTCCAACTGAACATCAGCAGCATGGATTTCCCACCCCAGATCCTGAGCGGAGAACTGACTGATGACCTGCTAGTACCGGCCGACAGCTATATCCATATACCAGCGGACCTGACCATTCCGGAGGGGATCACCATGCAGATTGATAGTGGCAGCTTTGTCACTGTGGCGCCCGAAGTAAATATCTACAATAACGGTCTGGTCCTGTTGAAGGGTTCGGCCCGGGCTCCGGTAACCTTAACCTGCAATGATTACCTGGCCTACTGGGGAGGTTTCATTGGAAACTCCACCGGCAACCGAATCGATGCCAGGTATACGATCTTCAGCAGAAGCGGTCACCATACGGGAGGGGAATACGCATACGGCCATGCAGGCAGGCAGGCGCTGTTCTATAGTGAAAACGGTGAACTTAAGCTGGATCATTGCTATATGATTGATCATATCGGGCAGGTTTTTTACCCCGTTTCATGTACCCTGGAGCTGACCGACTGCCTGGTGCAGCGGGCAAAAACAGGTGGACAGCTTAACCAATCAGAACTGGTGATGGATCGTTGTGTATTTACAGATTTTCCGGATGATGGTTTTGATTACCAGGATGAGGATAATGATGCGCTTTACCTGGATGAGACCAATGCAGTGATCACAAACTCTGTATTTATGTTTGCCAGGGACGATGGCCTTGATAGCGGAGCCAGCGGAGGCGGGGAAGTAACCGTTAAAAATAGCGTTTTCGAATCCGTATTTCACGAAGGGGCTGCCCTCTCAAGCGGCCATTCAGCTGTCAAGCTTCATCATTTTACCAACTGTCTCTTTTCCAATTGTGGGCAGGGTCTCGAACTGGGATACAGCAGTCCCAACCACCAGGTTATAGCTGATTCCTGCAGCTTTATTGGAAATGGAGTCGGGATCAGGTATGGGGATTGTTATGATTTTCCACACCATGGCTATATCCATATAAGTAATTCACAGAGTCTCAACAATAGCTACTATGATGTCTGGAACATGAACCGGGAGCACTGGGCCGCCGATACACTTCATATGAGCTTTGATCATGTGTTGGTTTCAACACCCAATCCCATGTACCCTGAATTGATCCATCATGAATAAAAATGCAGTGACATATAGGATGGCTCCATTTCGCCTCCTGCTCCTTGCCCTGCTTCTGCTTGCAGCCGGTCAGTTGACAGCCCAGGAAACCAAGGTGGTCAGGGACCTGCATCTGTGGACCGGTGCAGCTCTTAATAAATCACTTGGAAAAGACTGGACCCTGTCCCTGAAAGAGGAGATCAGGTTCAAGCACAATATAAGCGAAATAAATAACTACTTCACAGATGCAGGTGTACGATACAGGATCAATAAAAACTTTGCACTGGAGGGCGGATACCGTTATACCAGGGATAAAGAATCGGATGGCACATATGAGAACCTGAGTCGCTACAATCTTGATCTAAGATACAGGGGGCGTCT
>JAYEOJ010000696.1:0-1544 GCA_034722835.1 Bacteroidota bacterium
CCGCTCGTGTAATTCGAGCCGGTCATTGCTAAGTCACATTCTTATTCTGTTCGGTAGCTATTTAACCTCCAAAATCGTACTGGATCTCAGTAATTTGCCCCTTCCAATAAGGCAGGCTCCCCTCTGGCAGATGCCATTCAACCTCCCCTTCTAGGGGTATTCTGATCCCGTGCCTGTCTTCGTACTTTCGAAAAACCCCGGACCAGGGCGTCTGCTCATATTCGCCATTCACCTCCCGGTAACGACCAGGAGTATAGACCTCCGTGATCTCTCCAATTTCATTGAATTTGAATTCTAAAGAGACCGTAATCCCTGAATCCGTCAGTGTTGCCAGGGCGCTGTTATCATCAATCTCACTCCATTGCACACCCTGACCTGGAAGAAGCGCGGTAGGGATCCAGGCCGCCTCCGCCAGGTACCTTTGCAGGGCGCTCTCGTTAAGCTCTGTCTTCCCCCCTTCATTGAGCACCGGAATTAGCGCCAGGATTTTCGCCTGCATCCCTCCCTGTCCATTAACATAGCCATCCCGCACGCCTACTGAAACCAGCGGCATCATAGAGATGCGTGCGTCCCAGACAAAACCTGGACCGGAAGCAGTGAAATGCTGTGCTGCCTGGAAAGGAAGCCATCCGCCTTTCGATTCTCCCATATTGAACTCTCCAGTCTGGTAAAGACTGGCTGATCGAATTAGAGGTTGCCCATCCTTTAACACCAGCCGGAAATAGCGCTGGACAGGCGGAGGTAATCCTTTAAGTATTTCTGGGTTGTAGACCGCCCCATTAAAAGGTTCGCAGGATGCTATCAGTTGGTCAACGAGTTTGGATGTCGAACGCTTCCAAAGGATATTTCCTATCAGGAGAGCCAGTCCGATTCCAACAACGATTAGACAAATAATGATAAGCAATACTTTCATAAACCGTCCCTCCTAAACTTCTCATAACATGCCGAACGGGGATCTAAGCTGCACGACGTTAACCGATCCGCTCAGCGATCGATTTTTTTGTAGAACAGTGTATTAGAAAGCGAAAAATGCCGGATTTCGAGATAACCATATGCTTTTGTTTTAATTGGACCGGGCAGTCTTTTTATCAACCAAAGGATCATTTTTTTAACAATCTGGATGGGAGAATTAGGTTTCGCTCGATCTTCAAATTCTAAAACCTGACCTTCCCCCGAACTATCGCTATTATTGGATGTACTGCCGCGCTTCGCTTTATCTACTTCCCATAACTCAACATAATCACTTTGCATGGGGGGGGTGATAAACGGGTCAATTTCTTCTATTCTTTTCGCCTCCACCATCATCGTTACCGGTCTTTTTGATATCAATCCAACCCTGATCTTGACTTTTTCAGGGTCAACAACTTTATATACGCTCTGGCTTGATGTCATGTGAGTCGAGGGGTACAGATCTTCATACAGTGTGACTTCTTTTACTTCGAAACCATTTTCCTGCGGAAAAATTCGGAACATGATTTCAGGGCTGAATTGGTAGAAGCCATGTCCGCATAGATTGTTTGCCGGCACCGCAATGAAGATCGATC
>JAYEOJ010000697.1:0-1541 GCA_034722835.1 Bacteroidota bacterium
GATTCATCTGGCTGCTGAATCCCATGTGGACCGGTCCATTGCCGATCCCATGGCATTTATTAATACCAATATCGTTGGAACGGTAAACCTGCTGAATGCCTGCAGGGGGGCATGGAAGGATATGAGTGGAAAACTTTTCTACCACATCTCCACCGATGAGGTGTATGGAAGTCTGGGTAAGGAAGGTCTTTTTACCGAGGAGACTGCCTACGATCCACGAAGTCCCTATTCTGCCTCCAAGGCCAGCTCGGACCACCTGGTCAGGGCCTATCACCACACCTACGGACTGCCCGTGGTACTCTCCAACTGTTCAAACAATTACGGGCCCATGCAGTTTCCCGAGAAACTGATCCCCCTGGCCATTCATAACATCTTGAACATGAAGCCTATACCTATCTATGGAAAGGGAGAGAACATACGAGACTGGCTATATGTGGAAGACCATGCTTCGGCCATTGAACTTATTTTTAATAAGGGGGTTCATGGACGTACTTACAACATCGGAGGATTGAACGAGTGGACAAATATTGACCTGATCAAGTTGCTCTGCAAGATTATGGATGAGAAGCTGGAGCGGGCACCCGGCACATCTGAGAAGCTCATTACATTCGTGAAAGACAGGGCAGGCCATGATCTCCGGTATGCCATTGACAGTACCCGAATCGAAGAAGAACTGAACTGGAAGCCTTCTCTTACCTTTGAACAGGGACTGGCACGCACCGTGGACTGGTATCTTCAGAACAAAGCGTGGATGGAGAATGTCACCTCGGGAGCATATCAATCTTATTACAAGTCCCAGTACGAGAAACGGTAAACGAAAAGATCGATTTCTATTCCACCGTCACGGATTTAGCCAGGTTCCTGGGCTGATCCACATTACATCCCCTCATCAGGGCAATGTGGTAAGCAATCAGCTGCAATGGAACGACGGCTGTCAGGGATACCAGTGACTCATCCGATTCAGGAATCTCAATTACGTGATCGGCCATTTCTTTGATAATGTTGTCTCCTTCGCTAACGATGGCAATCACCACCCCGTTCCTGGCCTTTACTTCCTGGATATTACTTACGATCTTTTCGTAGGAGCCATCCCTGGTGGCAATAAAGACCACTGGCATGTTTTCATCAATCAGGGCAATGGGACCATGCTTCATCTCTGCAGCCGGGTAGCCTTCTGCATGGATATAGGAGATTTCCTTTAATTTGAGTGCTCCCTCAAGTGCAACCGGGAATGATACTCCACGACCCAGGTAGAGTGCATTGGACGCATCCTTGTAAATCTCAGCAATACGTTTAAATTCCTCATTCTGTTCCAGGATCTTTTCTATCTTTTCCGGAACTGCATTCAGTTCTTTAATCAGCTGCTTGAAGCGCTTGACTGAAAGCAGGCCCTTTTCCTTTCCAATCATCATGGCCATCATGGTCAGCACGGTTACCTGTGCGGTAAAGGCCTTTGTGGAAGCGACCCCTATTTCTATCCCGGCATGGGTATAGACACCCGCATGGGTTTCCCGGCTTATGCTGGAACCTGCCACATTGCA
>JAYEOJ010000698.1:0-6788 GCA_034722835.1 Bacteroidota bacterium
ATGTGGTAATCACCCCACATGCTCGATTCACCATGAGCTGCCAGCTCCTTATCCGGCTTATGATCCCAGGCGTTGGGTTCATGATAAATGCTATTCAAAAGGATTCCCTGGTGACTGGCCTCAGTACTCAGGTAAGGCTCATCCAAAAGGGTGTTCATGACTGTTAATCCTGCCTGCCAGTATTTCTGACCCTTTTCCGGGTCCCTTTTTTCCAGGAACCTGCCCAGACGCAGTAAGCCCTGTGCTCCAATGGCAGCAGCAGAGCTATCCACCGGTTCATGTGCGTTAAAGGGATCGGCATTTTTCTCCAGGTGCTTCTCAATTTTATGAAGGTTGGGCGCTCCTGTGTCCCAGTAAGGGATCCCGTCCTGCGGAGTATTATCAATGAAAAAGTCACAGCTGGCCATGGCTGCCTCAAGCATCTTAAGCTCTATTTCTTTTTTACCCCCATAAGGCTCCAGGGATGCTCCGGGAAGCAATTCAAAAAATTCCAGTTCCTCGGCAAAGCCACACATGGCCCAGGCCAGGCCACGGGTCCAGGTGGTATAGCCGCTGAATCCCTGCTGGGCATTGGGACAACGGTAAGATCCATCATTCACATTAAAGATGCTCTCGTGGGCACATCTCCCCCTTACATCATATCCGTCCCTTCCATTGCCATAATAGATTGAATAATCTGCAGTGGCCCTGGCATGTTGAATGGCCCTTCCAAGCAGGTCAATTTTTACGTCACCTTCCCCCTGGCACACATGTCCCAGAAGGTGGCTGAGCATCAATACGCGTATGGTGCGAATGGTATCCACAAACAATGAATGCGGACCGTTAAAAGAGTAGATAAATCCACCTGTCTTTGTAGTGGTCCAGCGCATGGCCTGCACTGCACCGCTGATTTTAAGGGCCAGCTCATAAAAATCCTTCTCCCCCCTGTCTTCCGGAATTTTCGACTCCAACATCAGCCTGAGCAGGTTCCCGTAAGTGCTCACATTGTTAAATCCATGATCGTGCACCCCGGAATGGCTCACATGAGGGGCCATAAATCTCCTGGTATGTTCCCTGCCGTATTCAAGGAAATACTCATCCCCGCTTGCATCGAATTGCAACAGGGAGGAACCATATTGAAATCCCCGGGTCCATTCCGTCCACCCCCTTGTGGAGTATAAGCCATTCACTGTGAAAACGGGGGAACCCTGGCCAGGATCATATTCACTCTCAATCAGTTTGATTTTCTCCCCGGAAAGGGACCAGAACCTGTTAAGTTTTGAAAGTAATTGTCCGGGTTCTAAATCATAGTCAATCTTCATTGGCTTTGCTTCGTGTTTTCATCGGGAAACTCCAAATTAAGAATAAATGCGTAGTTAGCAAACTATTAATAGCTACCTTTGAATTATGAGTCAAATAGAAGAAAAAATCAAAGCTTTGGGACTGGAACTTCCTCCGGCCCCAACTGCAGCAGGAATATACTATCCTGTGCTTATTTCCGGCAATCATCTCTATGTATCGGGACAGGGACCCATGCAGAGCAATGGTGAGCTGATCAAGGGAAAGGTGGGTAAGGACCTGAACCTTGAGGAGGGACAGCTGGCTGCACGTCAGGTGGGACTTACCATGCTCTCCACCATCAAAGCACAGCTGGGTGACCTGGATAAGATCAAGCGCATTATCAAAACCCTGGGGATGGTTAATTGTTATCCGGAGTTTGAAATGCACCCGCAGACCATCAACGGATTCAGTCAACTGATGGTGGATGTGCTTGGAGAAGAACTTGGCAAGGGAGCCCGAAGTGCAGTGGGCATGACCCTGCCGGCAAATATCGCTGTTGAAATTGAGGCTATTTTTGAGCTGAAGTGAGTAAAGCGCATTTAAGCTGATGTGGTACAAGCCAGAGAACGAAACAAGCATTGCCACACCCTGTGTCCTGCTGTTTCCGGATCGCATCGAGGAGAACATTCGCAGAATGATTGCCATTGCCGGGAGTGCAAAGCGCCTGCGACCTCATGTAAAAACACATAAAACAGCCGAAGTTATTAAGCTTCAGCAGCAACAGGGAATTGAGCACTTCAAATGTGCCACACTATCCGAAGTTGCCCTTGTTGCAGAAGCCTCCGGTAAAGATATACTGCTGGCTTATCCCCTGCTGGGCCCCTCCATTAAGCTGTGGTTTGACCTGATGGAGCAATACCCGGATACCAGGTTTTCGCTATGTGTTGACTCAGAACAAGCACTTGCTCAGCTGGAACATCAGGCCCGCAGGAGGAACAGGCAGGTGGATCTGTTCGTGGACATTGATAATGGAATGCATCGTACCGGTATGGATCCGGAGAAGGCTTACAGACTGATTCATTTGATTGCAAACAGCAAGGACTTTCACTTCCGGGGACTACACATCTATGACGGTCATATACATGAAACTGATCCCGGAGAACGGAAAAAGCATTGCGATCACGATTTTAAAGTTGTGAACTCCCTGGTGGATTACCTGGAACAGGATGGGATCAGTGTGGAAGAACAGGCCTGCGGTGGGACTCCAACCTTTCCCATTCATGCCACTTATCCATCCAGAACCTTATGTCCGGGCACCCCACTACTCTGGGATGCAGGTTACATGCAAAAGATACCGGATCTTGAATTCTTCCCGGCTGCAGTCGTGGCCGGAAGAGTAATCAGTAAACCGGGCAGTGATCTTTGTCTCGATCTGGGAACAAAATCACTTGCCTCTGAAATGCCTCATCCAAGGCTGCACTTTCTGGGACTGGATCTCACAGGAGTGAGCAATCACAGTGAAGAGCACCTGGTGATTAACTGCAGGGAAGCAGATCAGCTGTCAGTGGGTGACCTGGTCTATGCCCTGCCCACCCATATCTGCCCGACTATGGCCCTGCATGAGGAAGTCTACGTAGTACAGAACCGGCAGGTCACCCTGACCTGGAAGGTAGCCGCCAGGCAACGGACCTATCCAATATAGCTTTCAACAGGATCATCTCGCTCCGTTCAAAACAGGGAACTGAATTTTCTCCAGTGGATTTTTTTGCATGATTAAGCCTTTGATGATCAATTAGTAAATATACCTTAATCAAAAAGATCGAGCTTTTTATCAAAGCCCATGCAACGTTTATGGAACAATATCGTTCATTCATGTAAAGGCTCTATGTAAGAAATGTTTCAGAAATGAGGCGACCCTGGCTATACTTCATATGGACCCTGGCCTTCTTCCCGAATTTCGGGTATGGGCAGGACTGTAACATCATGTCCAAGGCCAATGATATTGATCCCGATCAACTCTGCTCCCCGGTGCAGGTCGTGACCTGGGAGGTGAGCTATGTGGGTGTGAATCATGCGGGGACCCTGGTGGAAATCTACTTTGACTGGGATGATGGAGATACGGAGACCATCACTGCCACTGAACTCGATGCTGCCACAAGCGAATGGGGAGCCATTTCCTCACACACCTATACCTCCAATGATGATATCTGCAATCACAGGCCCATAGCAACCCTGGTTGTAAATGGAGTGATGTGTACATCCTCTGCACAGGAGCAGATTGTAACCGTCTGGGACAATGACAATACCAACGGAGGAAGAGTCAATGCATCTCCCGACGTATATCCCATCTGCTTCGGTAGTGGTGCCACCATGCAGTTTATTGATGCCACATTGTTTAATTGTGTTCCACCACAGGAAGAAGATGTTCCAAACGACCGGACACGATGGATCCAGTGGGTTTATGGTACCAGTAATAGTATGACAGGCGCGCCCGTGCTGATTGATGGCGTGGCAGTGACCTTTCCTGATACGGGGAATGTCATTGAACTTACCGGACCGGTAACAGGCTCCGATGAGGTAAGCCTGCCCATCACCGTAGCAGATGATAAGCTTATTGGCCAGGAATTCGAGGTCGAATTGCGCTACTGGAACTACTGCAACCCCTACCCCACACACGAACCTGTAATCGATCGTTCTGTGATCAGGATTGTGGATATTCCCGATGCTACAATCACACCCCTTGACACCCTGTGTGAATATCAGGCCAATCTGTTTCTAACAGCTGCAACGGATGGCGGAACCTGGAGTGGCAATGGAATTGTCGATCCAGCCACTGGTGAATTCTCACCAAGCCTTGCCGGTAATGGCACCCACACCATCACGTATGAAGTGACCGATGATAATTCCTGTTCGTCCATGGACACAGAAGATATTGTGGTCCGGCCCGGACCCGATGGGACAATTACTCCTGCAGGTCCATTCTGCAGCTATGATCCCCCCTACGATCTGGTAGCTGCATCTGTCTCCGGCACATGGTCCGGAAACGGCATAATCAATAGCAGCACCGGTTTGTTTGATCCGGTTGTTGCAGGCCCGGGAAGGCATATCATCTCTTTTGAAACCGTTCCGGATGCCAATGGTTGTGTGGGGATCGACACCGTGGAACTGGAAGTCATGGCCCCCCCCTATGCAGAATTCCTGAGCTCTGATTCCGCCTGGTGCGAGACAGAGAACAACCAGTCCGTGGGAGAGATATTAATCAGCGGTAGTGAAAGCTCCTCATTTGATCTGGTACTTGATATTGGGGATGATCGGGATACCCTGCGTAATCTTTCAGAGGGCGTTTACTCCCTTCCTCTGAATAACCAGGCAGGACGGAATTCATATTCCCTGGTAAAAATTATTGAACACCATGGAAATATTTCCTGCGAAACAGATTTGTCTGATAACCTGCTTATGGAGGTGTTTTCCATGCCGGTGATGGAACTTTCAGCGATCTATAACGATCTGTGCAGTCCCGTTGTAGTGGACTTTGAAACAGTTGCCGGTTATCACAGCTACAGCTGGGATTTTGGGGACGGAAATTTGCATATCACACCGTACAACCAGGTTAGCTACACCTATAGTTACGACTACAGGGATGAGATTATAGAGATCCAGGGGGGAGATACCATCTACGGTCCACTTAAAACAGATACCACATTTTATATCAAGTTGATTGCGGAGACCGATTTTGGCTGCATAGACTCACTGACCGATAGTATTCGTATCTATCCCAGTCCGGATGCCGACTTTTTTGTGAATCCACAGATCCAGGACTACCCGGGCACAGAAATTCAGCTGATAAACCTCACCACACCGGGGCCCTGGTCCTATGACTGGGATTTTGGAGATGGAACTTCGGATACACAGAAAGATCCAGACCAGCACATTTACGACAGCTGGGGCCTTTATGAGGTGGAGCTTACGGCCTTCAGCCCCTATTGCCGGGACAGCATAAGCAAACAAATACAGATCACCCCTCCGCCCCCGGAGGCCATATTCCAGCCCGATACCATGGGTTGCCCGCCCCTGGACATCACCTTCAGAAACCAGAGTAAGTATGCAGATAGCTTTGTCTGGAATTTTGACGATGGCATTTTTTCCACGGAAGCTTCCCCCACTCACCGCTTTGTTATAAGCAAGGAACATCGCGTTATACTCACTGCTTATGGCCCGACAGGAGTGGATTCCACAGAACAGATCATCTTGGTCCATCCCCAGCCACAGGCAGTCTTTGATGCCTATCCCCGGGAAGCCAAAAACCTGAAACAGTTAATCAAATTCGATAACAATTCCATTAATGCAACCAGCTATAAGTGGGATTTTGGGGATGGACATAGCTCTGAGGATGAATATCCATCCCACACCTACAAGGAGCCCGGTATCTTCACGGTGTCTCTCTATGTCTGGAGCGAACATGGATGTCCGGATACCCTGGTAAAGGAAAAACTGGTCAACGTGCTGGATGGGGAAGGAAGTACCGTATTTCCCAATGCTTTTAGATGGAATGAAAGCGGACCAACAGGCGGGAACTGGGGGGAAAATGAATTGGACAACACCATATTTCACCCCCATATGGATAATGCTGTGGAATTATACATGATTGTCTATACCCGCTGGGGGGAAAAGATCTGGGAAACCGACAATATTTATATCGGTTGGGACGGCTACCTGAATTCGGGTGAACTGGTTCCTCCCGGGGTTTACATTTACAAAGCCTGGATAACCTACGGGGACGGAACTAAAGAATTACTTGCCGGTGATGTAACCTTCTTCCATTAGTCTCATTTTGAAATCTGCTTTATTAGTCTTTTATTTGAAGCCATTTAGTACTTCAAACTATCCACTTATGAAGCTATACATTCCCAGTAACTATAATTCCATCCTTACACTGAAGGAGACGGAGCGAGCCATTAAAATGGTAAAGGATTTCTTTGAGTTGAACCTGGCTGCAGAACTGAAGTTACGAAGGGTCACAGCCCCCCTTTTCGTCCAGAGAGGAACCGGGATCAATGATGATCTGAACGGAACGGAACGACCGGTAACTTTTCCGGTAAAAGATATGGAAGGAACTACAGCAGAGATTGTACACTCCCTTGCCAAATGGAAACGCATGATGCTTGCCGATTATGAGATTGCCAACAACTATGGTCTCTATACGGATATGAATGCCCTCAGGCCCGACGAGGAGCTGGACAACATACACTCCATCTATGTGGACCAGTGGGACTGGGAAAAGATCGTGGCTCCGGAAGAACGGACTATTGCTACGCTTAAGGCTATTGTAAACCAGATCTATTCGGTAATCAAACGAACCGAGTTCATTGTATATGAAAACCATCCGGATATTGTACCCATGCTTCCTGATACCATTCATTTTATTCATGCGGAAGAGCTGCTGGAAAGGTACCCGGATCTGAATCCCAAGGAGCGGGAGTTTGAGATCTCCAAAGAAAAGGGGGCCGTTTTTATTATCGGGATCGGAG
>JAYEOJ010000699.1:0-1538 GCA_034722835.1 Bacteroidota bacterium
CCTTTGCCAATACACCTCTGGATCAATTCCTTGAGGAGCAAAAGGTTGGACAACTTGTGATAGCCGGGCTTGATGCTGAGAACTGTGTGCTCGCTGCCATTGAGGCTGCTTCAAACAGGGGCTATCCCATCACGGTTTTCCAGGAAACTGTGATCGCTGAGGATGAGGCAAGGATGCCTGAGATCCTGGATACCTATAAAGAGTTGGGCGTAGAGGTCCTCACAATGAAATAGGGCCTGAGTCGTTTATATAGCAAACTCGTCATATGTTTTTTTGTATTTGAGTTCCCGATGTGCTAATTTCGTGCTGAATCAGAAGATCTATCCTATGAAAAAATTTGGTTTTTATATAGCAATTGTGGCTCTGCTGGGCGGATGTGCCACTACCGAACCACTTAAGCTTCGTGTGACTCCCCTTGGGAAGGAACCGGCAAAGGTGAAGGAACAGTATGTTTATGCATTGCCCCAGACCGTGTTAAAGGTGGAGGTGACACTCAGAGAAGTGAGGAGTGTTCCCGGACCATACTGGGAGTATGCAGAAAAGTATCTGGGGCTTAAAGAGGTTGTAAAAACCAAGTCGAGTCTGTGGAACATCTGGGATGTGGCCATCGCTCAACACCAGGAGCTGGATCCACAGCATTTCTACTCCCTGAATGTGATGGAGGGAGAGCTAAATGAGGGATCATTGCTTCCCTACCTGGAGCAGGGAATAGTATTGAAAGGCACCGAAACCATTCATGAATCCGTGAAGGGAAATGGCCTGCAGTCCACCAGCAGGGATAATTTTGTCCGCTATGAGGACCTGGGGGTAAGCAATAATTTCGAGGAGCGTACCGAGACCATGTACAAGACCATTGTGACCGATACTGCCTTTGTGGAGGTTCCTGTTCAGCGCACCGTGGTGGAGCAGAAGTCCTCGGCGACAAAAGCCAAGGAGGCAGCCGATTTTCTGCTGGAGTTGCGTACCCGCCGTTTTGAAATGTTAACCGGAGAATATGAGGTCTATCCCGATGGAGAGGCCATGGGAGCATCCATACAGAAGCTGGACCAGATGGAGGCATCTTATCTCTCCCTTTTTACAGGGAAAACCATTACCAGGGTGATGAAGCGGACCTGGTTCATTGTACCTGATCCGGGATCGGAACAGTCCACCTATCCATTGGATGTTTTTTCAAATCAGCTGGGTTTTGTACCGGCAGCAATGAACGAAGGGCAGCCCCTGGAAGTAGTGATCAGACCCATGGGTAAAACCATCAGGGTAGGAGGGTACTTTTCAGCAAGCTCAGTTCCCCCTAATGCCTTGCTTTACAGGATTCCCGACCTGGCCGAACTAAAGGTGATGCTGGGAGAGCAGGCGCTCACAATCCATCGCATCACCATTTATCAATCGGGAAATTTGATTACAGCCCCCATCCAATAAGAACGAACATCCCTGCTATTTCACAGGGATATCTTCCAGGATATGCACCAGGAACTCCCAGAAAAGTTTCACAGTATCGATCTTTACTTTTTCATCGGGACTGTGAGGGAACCGGATGG
>JAYEOJ010000700.1:0-6776 GCA_034722835.1 Bacteroidota bacterium
AGCGGAGGAATAACCAGGGCTCTGGAAGATGAATTCGCCAGGGTCACCGGAAAAGAAAAGGCCATCTACCTCCCCACCGGCACCATGGCCAATCAACTGGCAATGAAACTGCTCAATGGGAATAACACAAAGGTAATTGTCCCTGAAAACTCCCATATATTCAGGGATGAAGCCGATGCCGCACAGAGCGTCCATAATTTAAGGCTCGTTCCCCTGGGAAAAGACAAACCTTATTATGATCTGAAGGAACTTGAGAATGCAATCGATTATCTGAATAACAGTGAAGTTTTTAAAAGCGGACTGGGAACGGTAGTTATTGAAAACCCGATCCGAAGGGCCGACGGAACAGTTATCCCCATCGAAACCATCAAGGAGGTTACGGATTATTGCAGACAAAACGGCTATAAGCTGCACCTGGACGGAGCCCGCCTTCATATCGCATCGGCCTATTCGAAGGTTTCTGTTTCAGAATACACTTCCTATTTTGATACAGTATATGTATCACTTTATAAATACCTGAATGCAGGAAGTGGTGCGATACTCTGTGGCGACGCAGATTTCATTGACCAGATTCCTCATCAGATAAAGATTCTCGGGGGAACGATGCTCCGAAACTGGAGTAACACGGCTATGGCATTACACTACCTGAACGGCGTTAATGAACGCTGGGAGCAGATTGAAGAGACCGGCACCAGCCTTATCTCCAAGCTGAATAAGCTGGAAGGTCTGAGTATTAACCCTGTTGAAAATGGATCTAATGTTTACAGGATGCAACTGGCAGAGGGTATTTCCTATAATGATCTGGCCGGCCATTTAAACACAGCTCATAACATCCACCTAAGGCCTCCGGACAACAAGGGCATCTTACAATTCAAAGTCAATGAGACCCTGTTATGCAGGGAAATGGGTGAAATCATTCAGGCGTGGGTATCAGCACTGGAACTTGCCATGGCTTAATCTGATTTTGAAGAAGGTAAATTTTTTCATGTTTTGCGTTACATATTTTATGTAACGTATAATATGAAATAAAATCAATCCTTAAACACATGCTGTGAAGTCTCTAAATATCTCTTTGACATGGAGATAGATGTGGGCATACTGATAATTTCCATTGAATAAAAACGAAATATAACCTTGATTTGGTCCTGAATAAGCTTTGAAATCACTCCTAGTGATCGCAAATGCTCTAATTTGAGTTCTTCTTGCCCAGGTAACCCAGGATATCGTTATACTCTATGGTAAAGTAATAGAGTCCACCGATGTTCGCGCTTCCAAAGCTGGTGGTATAATAACTATTCGTCAAATTGGAGGCTCCCAGTTTCAGGGTGGTATGTATGCGTGGAAGGGCATAGCTTACATGTGCGTCCAGCGTGGAGAACGCGGGAATATCCCCGGCCCCGAATCCCGATTCCCAAAGGAATCCGCTCTGCCAGTGGAAGTTAAAGGCAAAGCCCAGGTGGGAGATAATCCGGGGGTGCGCGATGCTCAGGTTGGCCCGGTACTCGGGGGTATTGTAGCGTGTTTCCACACCCGGAGTGTCGATACTTTCCAAAAGCTTGTTAAAAGCCACATTGCCCCGGAACAGAATGCCGATGCGGAAACGGTAGTCTAGTCCCAGTGCCCAGCCCACAGAGGATACCGGCTCATCGGTGGTCATATAGGTCTGGTACAGCAGATCATCTTCCTCCCCTGTATCTTCGGCCAGCTGGGCCACCAGCTGCACAGCCTGAAATCCCTTGTATTTATTGTAGTAGGCATAGGCATCCACAAAGAGTTTCTTTCCCAGGAACAGGCCCTTATAACCAATTTCCGTTGAAGCAATCTTTTCAGGCAGCAAGGGCGGCAACACAATGGGGCCATCTTCGGTGACCGCACTGTCCTTGACCGGATTCCGTCCCGACATGGGATAAACAGGATAGGTATTAAATCCATAGGCATCCCGAACCTCTTCCATGCCTCCAATTGATCGGAAAATGCCTGCATCCAGGTCCACCCACTGGTCAGCAATGGTAGGAAAGCGGTAGGCGGTCTGGAAGGTCCCCCGGATGCTCTGCTCCTTAGTGCTGCCCAGAAACACGATCATGGAAAACCTGGGGGTATATTCCGCATCAAAGTACTGGTTCTTATCAAAGCGGAAGGCTGCTGTGATCCTGAGATGGTCCTTAAACAGGTCCTTGTTGGCCTGAACAAAGGTCCCGAACTGATTTATTCGAATGGGATCATCGGGTTCATCAAAAAAGATGGTCCCATCGCTATCCACCACCGTAAGCCGCTGTGAAACCCCGACCTGTACCTCCACGACCTCTGTAAAATGGGAGAAATCATACAGGCCTTCCATTTGGTACATCCTGCTGCGATCATATACCTGTGCCCCTCCCTCATTGACATTTGTGGAAGTAATATCCGATAGCATCTGGTCAAACTCCTCGCTTCCCGGAACAGGATATGCCGCCTTGGTATTGTCGAATATAACCCCGGTATTGGGATCCCGGTTGTCGGAAACCAGCCTGGCAAAGCGGTGCGCCGCATCCATATCCTCGGTCAACAGGGCGGTCTGGGTATAGGCCCCTATGTAATCCGTAAACCACTCTTCCGAGGGCTTCCACATTTCATTGAGCCGCAGGGCTGCTCCCCCGATATCATAGGAGGGTCCGGAGTTTTCTGCAACGCCCCATGCACGCAAATAAAAGTTCGGATTATTAAGTTCCAGTTTCCCGGAAACGATATTAAACTCCCTGGCAGCAAATCTATTCTGAGCCGTATAAACGCTTGTGCCCTGAGCGTAATTGGTTTGAGCGATCACTTTCAGCTTTTCGTTGATCAGGTAGTGAAAGGATCCGCCCAGCATAATGTTCTCCGTCTTATTGTCGGCCAGATCGCTTTCCTTCCACCCGGTCCGGGTAACATTCTGATCCGGAAAGAAGGGGATGGCCCGGTTATAGAGATTCTCGTATTCCGGGGTGCCCGGTGCTATGCCCTGTGACTCGGCTATGCCTGCGATAACGGCATCGCCTATTTCAGCCAGGTTTGTCGATACCAGTGATTCATCGCCGTAGATATTGACCCCGTCGTATCCGGGATTGCTCAGGCGGGTCAGCGAAGGATCGTCCAGATCGCTCCGGTCCCTGTAATCCGTTGCCTGCCAGTCAGTCGCTTTTAAATAGGACGCAATAAATTTCAGGGCGATCCGGTCCTTAAATACCTTGGCATAGCGCATGCTCATATTAATCAGGGGAGTCGGCGAATCCAGGACCTCGCTCCCGATATTCATTACCCCGCTCTGAAGGGAAACAGTCAGGCCCTGGTAACGGAAGGGATCCTTGCTTTTCATCACCAGGGTGCCATTCATGCCACCGGGCCCGTAAAGGACGGTGGAGGCACCTACCACCATCTCCACACTTTCCACATCTATCTGGGGCAATCCGAAGATATTCCCTGCTGCAAAACTCAGTCCGGGTGCAATATTCTCCATCCCATCCACCACCTGGTTCATGCGGGTATTGGTATAATCGTTGAATCCGCGGGTATTGGGCAACTGGAAGGTAAGTCCGTGAACATTCATATCCACTCCCTTCAGCTGGTAAAGGCCATCGTAGAAATTAGCCATGGGCATTTGCTGGATATCCCGGAGATTCATCCGCTCCACGCTTAACGAAGACTGCAACACGCTTTTTTCCACCCGGCTTGCCGAAATGGTCGCTTCCTGCCCGAGCAGGTAATCCTCTTTCATCTGAATGTTTATCTGCTGGCCACTTCGCTCCACCTCCACGATCTGGGTCTCGAAACCCACAAAGGAAAACTGCAGGCTAAAGGGGGGAGCCACGGAGGTATGTAATGTGAATTCTCCCTGCTGGTTGCTGATGGTTCCCTGCACATTTCCGATCACCGCCACATGCACTCCCAGCAGCGGGAGTCCGGTTTTTTCTTCGGTCACCTTCCCGCTTACTTCATAGGGCTGTGCGAATACTGAAGTGTTAGCCAGGAAAAGGATAAGTAAAAAAAAGACGTGTTTACGCGGGCCAGCCATCATATGCTCTGTTAATGTGTATTTCCTTTTGTTTGCAGAAAAAATCCTGTGTTTATCCTGCCGTTTAGGGGTGCAAGCCGAAGCTAACTTATGAAAAATATCGGACCGAAACTATCATCTATAAGTAAAATACCTGCAATAGCTGAACAAATATCACGTTCATTGTTTATATTACAGATGAACCGCTAAACAACGTATTCATGAGAACGACAAGACTAGTTTTACTCACATTTTTATCCGTTGCGCTGGTTTTTCTATCCAGTTGCAAGGAGGAGGAACCGGAAGTGGAATTGTCGCCCTATATAGGGGACTATATCATTACCAAAGCAACTCTGGCAGAGAACCTTGCACTTCAAACAAATGAACTTATTGAACCCATGACCATGGTGGCCGGTCTGCCTATTACAGAGATGATTCAGACTGCCTTATTAGGAGCGATTGATTGTGAACCGGAGAATTCGCTTATTGAGATGCGCGAAGATTTCTCTCTTTATTTAAGCTGTTCAAGCTCCATGGATGAATTGGATGCAGGTACCTGGGAAGAGCAAAGTGAAACGGTAATCGTACTAAGCATGAACAGTACGGCCATTCCCGCTTCCCCTACCGGCATTGTAATTGAGGTAAGTGAAATTACCCTGGTGGGTGATGTATTAACGGGCCTGACTACTGTTCCGATTTCAGAAGAGATGCTGGCTGCAATGGTAGCAGATATGAGTGGCGGACAGGTATCCCTTGATGAGGAAGCCACACCGCCGGTAGTTAATATCACCTTTACAATAGAGCTAACAAAGCAATAAGCAACAGTTTTATTTCCTGATCCCAAACAATTTAATCAGTCCGGTAGCGTCTCTTGCTGCGGACTGGCAAGCAGATTATGATGTTCCCTTCACAGCAGTACCATGCGCCTTAAACCTTGCTGGTTCGGCCCTGCTATGGGTGGGCAGAGCGAACGCCAGGTAGATAAGCTGAAAAAGAAACACCAAAGACTTTAATTCCAGCTATTGTATTGACCGTTACGGCTATTCTTTTATGCCTTAGTCTAAAGCAATCAGAGGAAATACTTTGGTAGTAAGATTATAATCATATAGGAAACCCCCTGTTCACGCTGGGGGTTTTCTTATGCACTGATATTGTCATCCTGGCTCACCGGCTTCCGACTTTTCTAATCTAATCTGACATTTGCATGAAATTGTACGGACTACAGTGCATTGTTGATGGTAAGTTGTTAAATGTCAACAAAATACTGACCTATACGTCTTGTTGGTAGTGACTTGCATCAATTTAAACCCTGACAGTCATGAAAAAGAAAGTTTTATTGTTGATAGTCGTACTAATGTCCGGGATTGTGCTAAACGCACAGACACGATCAATTAAGAAGTCAACACCTTTATCTGAGGATGCACCAGGAAGTGTTGGTATGTCTCCGGATAGTCTGGCAAGAATAGATGAAATGTGTGAAGAAGCCGTCTTGAACGGAGAAATTCCAGGGATTGTAGCACTAATAGCACGTGATGGGAAAATCGTCTACCGTAAAGCATTTGGGATGGCTGACAACACTTCCGGCCGATCATTAAAACCAGATGATATATTCCGAATTGCTTCACAAAGCAAGGCAATAACTGCCACTGCTGTGATGATGCTCTGGGAGGGGGGTAAGTTTGATCTGGATGACCCAATTTCAATGTACTTACCTGAATTTAAAAATCCACAAGTCCTGGACACTTTTCAAAAAGATGATACAAGCTATACTACAAAACCAGCAAGTGGCGAGATCACCATCCGGCAACTTCTTACACATACCTCGGGTATTGGTTATGGTGGTGTTTTGGATCCTGATGTGCGATTTCGTATGATTTATCAAAAAGCGGGAATCTTCACCGGGTTTACTACTGAGGATATCAGCATTGAAGAGTTTGTTAAAAAACTGGCTAAACTGCCCTTGCATCATAATCCCGGCGAGAAATACACATATGGTTTTGGACACGATGTGTTAGGGTATTTTATTGAGGTGATTTCGGATATGCCCTTTGACGTATTCCTAAAAGAATGGCTTTTTGATCCTCTCGGCATGAATGATACATGGTTTCATTTACCTGAAGACAAGATCAATAGATTGGTTTCATTACAAACAAAATCTGATAATGATGAATGGATCAATTGTCCAGTCACAAACGATGATTGGGATTATCCTATCAAAGGAGCAAAAAAATTACTCTCAGGTGGAGGGGGTCTGTGCAGCACGGCAAAAGACTATGCGACCTTTCTACAAATGTATCTCAATGGTGGTGAGTTTAATGGCATACGTATCCTTAGTCGAAAAACGGTAGAGTACCTAATGACCAATCAGATTGGGGACCTTTGGGGTGAGGACTCAGGATGGTTTTGTGGTTTAGTATTTAATGGCATAAATCAAAGAGGCCAAGATATGTGGGGTGTGAATGCAGGAACATTCTCAGGGCAAGGTGGCTTTAATACTCAATATTTTGCAGATCCGAAAGACGGTATTATTGGCATTTTAATGAAACAGACACTAAACGTATCTGACGATACTCATGGGAATTTTCTTACATTGGTAAGACAAGCTATCGATGACAAATAATTAGTTTTTCAACCAAAATAATAGCCCCCTGTACACTCTGGGGGTTTTTTATGCGTTGAAACCAACTTCCACCAAGGATTCTGGGGTCCGAATACTTCGCGGAGCATCTGTTAAGCCGTTAATTATCAATAAAATACTTGACTTTATGAA
>JAYEOJ010000701.1:0-1536 GCA_034722835.1 Bacteroidota bacterium
CTCAAATCAGGTTTTTGATGGATGGCCAGGAGATTCATGATCTGCTTAATTTGTTGAAAGTTGAAAGCAGGTGGCGGATCGTTAATATGATAGACTATGCAAGCCCAAATGACTAACTAAGCAAGCTGATATGAAAAATGAACCGGGATTATCTGAGAATAAGGACAACAGTAAACATGTAAATATTGCCATCGATCTGATCCTGAAAGTGGGGGCTCTCTTCCTGGTGGTCTTTCTATGCTTCCGAATTTTGAAACCTTTCCTGGGGATGTTGCTCTGGGGATTGATCATAGCCATTATCCTCTTCCCGGTATTTCAGCGATTGAGGACACTGCTGGGAAAACGAAACAAACTCAGTTCCATACTGCTGACGGTAGTGGCACTTTCCATACTGGTACTACCCAGTATCTGGCTGGTAAACCAGCTGGTAGAGGGTGTAAGATTTCTTGCAGAAAATATACAGGCAGGCGATCTGTCGATCCCGCCGCCCAGTGAATCGGTAGCCGATTGGCCGTTGATAGGAAACTGGCTGTATGAGAACTGGCTGAAGCTTTCTGAGAACATGGGTGAATCCTTGAAAGGATTTTTGCCCCAGATCATAACCTGGGGAGAAAAAACCCTGGGGACCCTGGCTAATACAGGTCTTGGAATTCTTCAGTTTGCAGCTTCTATTATCATCGCAGGAATTTTCCTGATATTTTTTGAGAAAGGTTCTGAATCAGGTAAGAAGATATTTAGAAAAGTGGTTGGGGAACAGGGCGAAGAGTTCCTGGGTATCTCTCTTCAGACCATTCGAAATGTGGCCACTGGTGTCCTGGGTGTGGCGGTGATACAGACAACATTAATGGGAGTAGGCCTGATCTTTGCAAATATTCCACTGGCAGCGGTCTGGATTGTTTTAATTCTCGTAATGACCATTGCCCAGATACCGGTACTGCTGTTTAATGTTCCTTTGATCATCTACCTGTTTGCTTTTATGGATCCGCTTCCGGCAGTGCTATGGACTTTATATTTCCTGGTGATGGGAATGATCGACAATATATTAAAGCCTGTGTTAATGGGAAAAGGATCGGATGTGCCCATGCTGGTGATCTTCCTGGGAGCCCTGGGCGGATTTATGGCCTTTGGTTTTATAGGCCTCTTCCTCGGGTCCATTGTCTTATCTCTTGCCTATAAGCTTTATTTGACCTGGATCTCCCTGGAAGATTAAAAGATATTACTCCTGGCTAATACCCTTTCAGTTTGGCGTAGTCAAACACCATGTAAGAGAAGGCCCGGATCCCTGTTGTCAGTCCCCGTTCATCGACAACAAACCTGGGAGAGTGGTTGTATTCAATCTGCTCTTCGGGGATGCCCTCCGGACCCGTCCCCAGGAAGAAGAACATTCCTGGAATTTCATTCAGGAAGAAAGAAAAGTCCTCTGCTCCCATAATGGGCTTGATCAGGTTTACGCCTTTTTCTCCGGCAGCTCTTTCAAGGGAAGGAAGCATCATGTCACAGATGCCGGCATGGTTTACAGTTACCGGGTAGAGAATT
>JAYEOJ010000702.1:0-6753 GCA_034722835.1 Bacteroidota bacterium
ATGGTCTTCCATTTGCCGCACATCATCATGCCAGATCAGGTTCTGGTTGTAGATATCAAATCTTACATAGGTTTCGATCTCGGGAATTTCTTCTGCAAATGTCTGGGCCATCACCATGGAGGTCCAGGCTCCGCGAAAGGCCTGTTCGCCCATTACCCCATCGATGTACAGCCTGTGGATCCTTTGTTTATTTTCATGAAAGCGATCGAAACTCACCTCCTTGATAATAAACAACAGGATCAGGATCGAACTGGCCAGTCCAATGGTCAATCCCGATACATTAATCAGAGTAAAAACCTTATTCTTACTGATATTTCTTAAGGCAACAGTAAAGAAATTCCTCCACATATTACATCTATTGCTCTGAATAAAAACAGTTTTCGTGCCACAATGTTTAGTGAGCTTAGAATAAATTAGTTATCGATTCAAGCATGATTGCTGATCTGTAAAAAGTGTACGGAAACGAACCTGGACTGCACGCTTTAGTACAGAAGTCCTATATGTCCATGGAAACTTTGAAGGTATAGAGGGAGTACTCTTTTGACAGGCTTTCAAAGGCATACTCCAGTTTCCTGCCTGTGGTTTTTGCCATTTCGATAAAACCCAGTCCGGCACCTCCTTTGGAAGTAAATTCTCCATTGGTAATGGTGGACTTATATAGCTCCTTAAGTGCATCACTATTGTGGCTGTTCACTTTGTCGATCCTGCTCCTGAGTGGGTTCACTTCACCCTTAAGCACCGGATTTGAGGTCTCCATTTCAATCACCGAATCGTTGCGACTGATCTGGAAGGAGGGGCAAAATCTCGAGGAGCGATCCTCGTTGCACAAAACAGGATCAGCATATTTGGAGATGTTTTCCAATGCCTCTATCATCACAGAGATCATCTTCTTATAAATCTTGAAAGAAAGATCATGGTCCTGAGCAGCCAGTTTAAATTCAGACAGCAACCAGTCTATGGTACTGAAAGAAAGCGGCCCCTGGTATGTCAGGATTGACTTACTAAGCATGATGAATCCGGTTTGGCACTGAAATTTAATAAAAACTATATTAAAGTTTCATCCTTGTTATCCACATACCCGGAATCTTCCTTAAGAGATGCGCGTTGACTGGCCTCAACGGCCAGCCTGTCGCATCTTTCATTTTCCGGTATGCTGGCATGTCCTTTGACCCAAATAAACTCTACCTTATATAAGCGGTACAGTACGAGGAACTGCTGCCAGAGATCCACATTTTTCTTTTTCTTAAAACGCTTTGCCTCCCAACTGAAAACCCATCCTTTGTTTACCGCATCGGAAACATATCGTGAATCGGTATAGACCTTTACATTCAAATCTTCCCGTTTCAGGGTTTCCAGCCCTCTGATCACAGCAAGAAGCTCCATCCGGTTGTTGGTTGTTAACTTATAACCTTCAGCAAGCTCCCTGCGGTGCTTTCCATATAGCATAACCACGCCCAATCCACCTGGACCGGGATTACCCCGGGCAGCTCCATCTGTATATATGACTATTTCGCCCGGGCCCATGGTTGCATTAGTCTACAAGTGTCATTTCATCCACCAGGTGTACTGCTCCTGCATATTTGTCGATTACAAACAGGACATACCTGATATCCACATTGATGCATTTCTGCAGTTCGGGCTCAAAAGCCACATCTCCACTCATGGCTTCCCAGTTTCCGTCAAAGGCGATTCCGATCAGCTCCCCATTGGCATTCATTACAGGGCTTCCGGAGTTTCCACCGGTGATATCGTTATTGGTGGTAAAACAGACATTCAGTGTTCCATTCATCCCATAAGGCCCATAATCTTTGCTTTCATAAAACTCCCTGAGTCTTTCTGATACCACAAATTCGAAGTTGCTGGGATCCTCTTTTTCCATGACCCCTTCAAGAGTAGTATAGTGGGTATAAAGTACGGCATCCCTGGGATAGTAGTCACCCACCACCCCGTAATTCATCCGCATGGTGGAGTTGGCATCGGAATAGAAATCCATTTGGGGATACATTTCGATTCGCCCTTTCAGGTACAGCCTGGAACCACTGGCGAAGCTCTCTTCAAATTGGCCCATCTTGCCTCGTACTTCTAAAAGCTTCTGGAAACCCTGAACAGCTTTATATCCCGGATCTTTCTCCAGCACCTTCAAAGATGGATTATCCATAAATGCATTGTACCTGGCCTGATCGGTTAAAAACGACTTCTTGAAGTAGTTGTCCACATACCTGGCCGCATCTCCCTTGTACTTGGTCTTCACCTCCAGAATGGATGAAGGAAGGAATTCATCATCCAGTTCATTGATCAGGAGGCTAATCATTGCGGTCATGATCTTCTTATCTGTAGGGGCATGATAATCTTTGAAAAAACCGGCTGCACTCTCCTTCAGAGCAGCGGTGACCGCGTCAATCTTCTCCTGGTCAGGCTCCGGATCGCCCAAAACCATCCCTAGTTCCCTCAGATTGCGTCCAAAACCTACAGTTTCTATTCCCTGGTAATAGGCCTCAACTAAATAGCTAAAGGCGATCATCATCTCTTTTCTGCCCTCAACAGCAGTCTGAATATCAGTCAGGGCATTGCCATACAGCGCCTTACGCTCTTCATCCTGGTTTACCCATCCCGTGAAGTCCGCTTCTTCCTGCTGCTTTTTCTCAGTAATCTTCAGTTTCTTAAGAGCTTTACTCATTCCAATGGAGTTCTTCCAGTAATTGGAGGAACGACTGTGCTTGGATGCATACTGGATCCGTACCTTCTCGTCGGCTATCATATCTTCCATCATCAGGTCCAATTTGATAGTCCTTACCTGGATACGAATGGGGTGATCAATCTCCAGTGACTCCTGAACCTCCCAGGAGGTCATATAACGTGAAGTTCTTCCGGGAAATCCCATAACCATCGCAAAATCTCCCATTTTATATCCCTTCGTGGAGATGGGAAGGTAATGCTTCGACTTCAGGGGTACGTTATCAGGACTATAATCGGCCGGTGAACCATCAGGAGCCGTATACACCCTGAACATGGAAAAATCACCGGTATGACGGGGCCACATCCAGTTGTCGGTATCATGACCGAATTTTCCTATGGATTCGGGTGGTGCACCCACCAGGCGTACATCCCTGTATGTTTCGGTAACAAAAAGGAAATACCTGTTTCCGTTAAACATGCTCCTTACTGTCGCTTCGTACACATTGTCTTCGGTAGCCTCTGTGGTGATGGCCTGGGTTAAAGAGCGTACCTTGGAGGTGCGTTCCTGCATCCCCATCTCCTCATTCAGCTCGGGAACAATCCTGTCGGTCACCTCTTCCATCCGTACCAGGAAAGTGATGGTCTTGCCTTCGTTGGGAAGTTCCTCATCCCTGCTCATGGCCCAGAACCCATCTTTCAGATAGTCGTGTTCCAGCGAACTATGATTCTGGATCTCACCATACCCGCAGTGGTGATTGGTAAGCAAAAGACCATCGGGCGATACAAGCTCGGCCGTACAGGATCCACGATCCAGCGCCCCTACGGCATCCTTCAGGCTGGCCTGGTTGATGCTGTAAATTTGTTCGGCGGTCAGCTGGAGACCCAATTCGGTCATCTCATTCATATTCACCTGGCCAATAAGGCTCAGAAGCCACATACCTTCATCGGCATGCACCCTGACCTGGAGGGTAAATACCAGTGCAGTCACTAAAAGGAAAATCTTTCTCATATCAGTATTAATTATTTGTTTTGTTAAAACAATTCAGGGAAAATGATTTGCAAATATTGTAAAATTCTTCCTTAAACCACCATGTGCCAAGGTGTTTTGTAAGCATCTCAATATGTTTAAGAGAAGTCCATGCGCATCTGGTCATCCAGCAGCCTGAATGAGCGCCGGTGGTAGGGGGCGGGACCATGCTCATACACTGCTTTCCTGTGCTCCCTGGTAGGATACCCTTTGTTAAGGTTCCATCCATATTGCGGATGCTCCCGGTGCAGCTTTTCCATGTACTCATCCCGGTGCGTTTTGGCCAGTATGGAGGCTGCTGCAATGGAGGCAAAGATCCCATCCCCCTTCACAATGCAGGAATGGGGAATTTCGTGAAAAGGTTTAAACCTGTTTCCATCGATTAACAGATACGTGGGTACCAGCGACAGTTTTTCCAATGCCCGGTGCATGGAAATAAAGGAAGCGTTCAGGATATTCATCTGATCGATCTCTTTTTCATGGACCACGCCCACTCCCCAGGTCAAGGCCTCCTTTTCAATGAGAACACGCAACTGCTGCCTCTTTTTTGCAGAAAGTTTCTTGCTGTCGTCCAGCACCGGATCGCTAAAGTCGGGGGGTAGAATCACTGCTGCAGCAAATACGGGTCCGGCAATACAGCCCCTGCCAGCCTCATCGCAACCGGCTTCCACAGCTCCTTCAATATGAAATGATTTAAGCATGGGTATCCAGCACGTGCAGTACAGATTCCCAGAGCTTCTGCGAGGTATGGTCCCAGCTGAAAAGCCCGCGCCGTTTCCTCCCTTTTTCAATCAGCTCATCACGTAATCCCTCTTCACGAACGACCCTGATCATACCATCCCTGATGCTGCCCGGGCTATCCGGAGATGCATAAAGTGCTGCATCTCCCGCAATTTCGGGCAAACTGGTTACTTTAGATGCGATTACAGGTATATCACATGTCATGGCTTCCAGGATGGGGATCCCAAATCCCTCAAAGTATGGAACAAAGGTCATGGCCCATGCTGCTCCCAGCACATCATTCAGTTGATCCGGAGTAAGTCGTCCCGTAAAAATAACATCCTGCTTGTTCTTCATTCTTTCCAGCTGCTCCTCCATGGGTTTTGTCAAAAAGAATTTCTCCCCCACCAGCACCAGTTTATATTTGCCCTTGTTTTCATCTTTAAAAAGCTGAAAGGCTTTCAGCAGGTTGGTAATATTTTTCCGGGGATGAATACTCCCTACAAAAACGAAATAGGGAGCTCCGCCGGTGTAGGCTTTGCGGACTTCCGCTGCCTGCTCTGAGTTAAGGGGATGATACCTTTCATTAACTCCGTTATAGGCCAGATCAACCTTCTCTTCGGGGATATCGTACTGATTAATGATATCTCTTCGGGAATACTCTGATACTGTGACAATGCGGGTAGCCCTGTGGGCAAATCTTGGAAAATAGTACCTGTAGTACTTCCTGACCAGCCAGGGCAGGTCGCCTGGCCGGTGCACGAAATTTATATCGTGAATGACCGATACAGAAGGTGTGTGTGTACACAGGGGAATAAATCCATCCGTACTGAGAAAAAGATCCGGACTTGTTCGTTTCAGGAATCTTTTGACACGCAACTGAAACCAGATATGCCAGAGGAAGGGGTGGCGTGTTGCCGGACCCAGAATCACCGGGGCGACATTGTCCCCAAACACGACTTCCTTGCTGTATTTGCGATCAAACAGAAAAACAAAATCAACTTCGGGATGTCCTTTGGAGATTCGCTTTAAGGTCTCAAAGGTAAACCAGCCAATACCATCCAGCTTTCCAGGCATCAGAAGCCTTGTATTCACTGCAATCGTTCTTCTTTTTTTCTCCTGGTTCAATGTGTCTTTAATAATTATGAGGCGAACTTATTACATTTGTATTGATTTAAAAAATTTTTTAACCACCTGAGTTTGAAAAAACACTTCATCACCAACCTGGCACTGCTGATCTTCCTGAACCTGCTGATCAAGCCCTTCTGGTTCTTTGGTATTGAGGTGGGTGTGCAGAACCAGGTAGGTGAAGAAATCTACGGTTTCTATTTCTCGCTCTTTAACTTCGCCTTTATCCTCAACATGTTGCTTGACGTTGGGATCAATAACTATAACAACCGTGCCATTGCCAGGGATCATTCTTTATTGAAAGGAAACCTGGCCGCCATCATCCCCCTTAAACTGTTTCTTTCTCTTATTTATGCCGGCGTGGTGCTGATATCCGGAAAGATCCTCGGATACGCTCAGGCACAATTTCAAATGCTCTGGATCCTGGTTCTGAACCAGTTCCTGGCTTCCTTCATCCTTTACTTCAGAACCAATATCAGCGGTTTACAGTTGTACCGGACCGACAGCCTTCTGTCGGTCATGGACCGCAGCCTGATGATCCTTTTCACCGGATTGCTGCTCTGGGGAAACATTAGCAGCCAACCTTTTCAAATTGAGTGGTTTATATATGCTCAAACCGCATCCTATATCCTGACCCTGATTACAAGTGCAGGCATTGTCCGCTTCAGATCGGGATCATTTTTCCGATTCTTCAGCCTGTCTGCCTCTCTGAAAATCCTCAGGGCCAGCTACCCTTTTGCCTTATTGATCCTGTTGATGGCTCTCTTTAACCGCGTAGATTCTGTTATGCTGGAGCGTCTCCTGGAAAATGGCAGGGAGCAGGCAGGAATCTATGCCCAGTCTTTCAGGATCTTCGAAGCTGCCACTCAGTTTTCCCTCCTGTTTGCCATGTTGCTGCTTCCCATGTTTTCCCGGATGATCCAGCTAAAAGAGGATGTAAATGAACTTGTTCGAACCGCCCTGCCCCTGCTTATGGTAACCGGTCTCTCTGTAGCATGCATCGCCTATTTCTATAAATTTGAAATTATCGATCTGCTCTACCTTGCACACGCTCCATACAGTTCAAGCATTTTCGGGATACTGATGATCGGCTTCCTCTTTGTCTCCATCAGCTATCTCTATGGCACCCTGCTAACTGCAAACCACAACCTCCGGCATCTCAATATGGTGGCAGCTCTCACAGTCATCATAAACATAGGGAT
>JAYEOJ010000703.1:0-1528 GCA_034722835.1 Bacteroidota bacterium
GTCTGAAGTAATGTATGTGCTGGCTCCGCCCGATCCCATGGAGATTGAGGCCGAACTGGAACTGAACAGGAGGAATAATTCCAAACCCCTGCGTTTTGCATTGGTACGCCCTGTGAATCTTTCTCCTGAGACCCATGGCAGCTGGAGCCTGGTGGGAGATCTCAGGGTATGGCGGGTACATATACTGTCGCCCGGGGCCTACTCACTGGGACTTGTTTTTGGAAGGTATGAGCTTGAGCCTGGTGTTAAACTGTTTTTGTATGATCCTGATCAGCAGCAGGTAAAAGGGGCCTTCACTTCTGGAAATAACAAGGCCTCCGGGATACTTCCGGTTGGACATCTGGCCGGGGAAGAGCTAGTTGTGGAGATGCAGGTGCCAGCCACCTTGCCTGAATATGGAGAGCTGGAGCTGAGATCGATCTTTCATGCATTTCTGAATACCGGGTTTAAAGCATCTGTGGCCGATTGCCCGGCCGGAGAGTTTGGCTGTTCACAAGCCTGTAATATTGATGTGAACTGTACGGAAGGATATCCATGGTCCCGGGCAAAGTCCTCTGTTGTAAGAATCTTAGCTGGCGGATTCTACTGCACGGGGGTACTTGTTAATAACACAGCCTATGACGGCACACCCTATATTCTCACAGCGGAACACTGCATCAACCGCCAGACAGTTGCCCAGGGTTCTGTTTTTCTGTTTAACTATGAAAGTGCCAGTTGTTTTGGTGGGGACGGACCAAAAGATATGTCTATTGCAGCAGGTGATTTGATGACTTCTGGAGACAGCGTGGATTTCAGCCTGGTACAGCTCTCGGAGATTCCTCCCTCCTCATTTGGAGCCTATTATGCTGGCTGGGACCGGACAGATTTTCAGACCAATGGATCCGCCACCCTGCATCATCCATTCGGGGACGTAAAAAAGGTCTCCATAGATGAGGAGATCCCTTCCATCCCTGCCCAGCAAGCGGATGTGCCCTATCAGGGACTGCAAGATTATCACTACTATTCCTTCTGGTGGATCAAGTATTGGGATGTGGGTTCCACCGAAGGGGGGTCATCCGGCGCACCCCTGTTCAATCATGCACAGAGGGTGATTGGCACCTTGAGCGGAGGAGTTGCTGCCTGCGGTGATTCCATCGGGTACGATAGTGAAACAGACCGGGTGATCTACAATCTTGCTCCTAATTATGACGACTTTTACACGCGTTTCGGAATGGCCTGGGATCATGAGGAGGGAAAGGGCAATGCCCTGGAACCATGGCTCGATCCTACCAGTTCGGGAGTTCAGACCCTGGTTGGATACGATCCCTCATCCAATGAATCCGTTCAAATCTCCTCTGGAAAACAGTTCCAGGTATTCCCTAATCCGGCACAGGAGCGCTTCTTTATCACATCAAAAGAACCATTGAACAGCCCTGGAACCTATAGCATTTTTAATCTCTCAGGGGTGTTGTTGAAGAGGGGTATACTGGATGGAGAAGGACGTGCCGAGATTCAAACCAGTATGCTGATACCAGGTCTCTACCTGGTA
>JAYEOJ010000704.1:0-6735 GCA_034722835.1 Bacteroidota bacterium
CGGTAATATACTCTATATAGTCATTACAATTGTTGCAGTGGCTATTGGACTGCTGGGAAAGAAGAAAAAACCGGCAGAGGGAGGTAAAGCTGAACCTGGAAGTGAGGCACGTCCTGGTTTTATGGAAAACCTTGAGCGTGTATTACAGATGGGGCAGGAGCAGCAGGAAATAAGGGATTTGCAGGATTTTGAAGAGGATTTACCTGCTGAGGAGGCAGAGCCGGTACCGGTCGTGGAGGAATCATTCAATGATATGAGAAGCAGACCCAGCATCATGGATGAGTATGAACGGATCATGAACCAGAATCGGGATGGTGAGCTGGATCATATGCTGGGAGGGGATGTACATATATCTGAGCCTCTGGAGGTGATAGATTTTGACGAATCCCATGGCACAGACTATTTTGAAATTGTTAAAGAATTTGATGCAGGTACGGCAGTAGTTTATTCTGCAATCATCAATCGTCTTGATATTTAGGATTTTTTTGTAATTTTACATTTGAAGAGTTCCGGTGTACGCGGAATTCTTTTTGTTTTTATTGTTAAGAGGAGGAAATAATTATGTCACAAGCGTCTTACATGACAGAAGAGGGACTGGCCAACCTGAAAAAGGAGCTGGAACAGCTGACCTCTGTCGAGAGGCCGGCCATCTCACAACAGATTGCTGAGGCCAGGGACAAAGGTGACCTGTCTGAAAATGCTGAATACGATGCGGCCAAGGAAGCGCAGGGTTTGCTGGAGATGAAAATCTCCAAGTTGGAGGATATGGTGGCCAAAGCCAGAATCATAGACGAATCAAAAATCAATACCTCACAGGTACAGATTCTCAACAGGGTTAAGATCAAGAACACAAAAAATAACCAGCAGGTGGAGTATATGCTGGTTTCTGAGAGTGAGTCTGATATAAAAAACGGAAAGATCTCTGTGGCCACTCCCATTGCCAAAGGACTGCTTGGCAAAAAAGTGGGAGATGTGGTTAATATCAAGGTTCCATCGGGACTGATGTCCTTCGAGATCATGGAGATTTCTCTATAATTCTCCACTTATGGCAACTATATTTTCAAAGATTATTGCGGGAGAGATCCCTTCTTACCGAATCCTTGAGGATGAGCGCTACTATGCTTTCCTTGATATTAATCCCCTTGCTGAGGGGCATACCCTGGTTATTCCCAAGGTGGAAACAGATTATCTCTTCGACCTGGAGGATGACCTGCTGGCCGGGATGATGGTATTTGCAAAAAAGGTGGCCCTGGCAATTGATCAGACCATGGATTGCAAGCGGGTGGGAGTGGCTGTTCTTGGCCTGGAGGTTCCCCATGCCCATATACACCTGATACCCATCAATGACCTCTATGATATCGAATTCAGCAAGCCGAAACTGAAATTTTCCGACCAGGAGTTCAGGGCAACAGCTGAGAAGATCTCAGCGGCCATCAGGTAATACTATTTAAGACGGTCCGGGTTCTTCCGGATGAACTCTTCCCAGCTTTTAGCACCAGCTTTTGGCAGCTTGATTCCATTCTGATAAAAGTGACACACTGCCGCTGCAAGTCCGTCTGTGGCATCCAGGTTTTTCGGAATCTCTTTCAGGTCAAACATTCTCATCAGCATGCGGGCCACCTGCTCCTTGGATGCATCTCCTGCACTGGTAATTGATACTTTGATTTTCCGGGGGGCGTATTCAAATACAGGGATATCCCTTGAGAGCACGGCAGCCATGGCCACACCCTGAGCCCTTCCCAGTTTGAGCATGGATTGCACATTTTTGCCGTAAAAAGGGGCTTCTATGGCGACCTCATCGGGAAGATACTGCTCCATCAACTCAATCGTACGCTCATAGATCTTTCTCAGCTTCCTATAATGGTCGCCTTCACGCTTCAGATCCACGGCTCCCATATCTACATACTCCGGCGTTTTCCCGCTTCCCTTGATTACGCCATACCCCATCATAGTGGTTCCGGGGTCTATCCCGAGAATGATTCGTTCAGAACTTTTTTGCATCTTTTCCGCTTATGTTCTGGATCACAATACCGGCCACCAATAAAATGATGCCGGTTACGGTGGTCAGGTAAATTTTCTCACCCAGCACCTGGCTGGCCAGCACCAGGTTCAGGAAAGGCGCCATATATACCAGGTTGCTGATCCGGTCGCTCCTGGGTGCAAGCCGTATGGCCATCAACCACAGGGCAAAGGTAATACCCATTTCGAAAACTCCCACATAGAGTGCCGCATACCATCCTTCTGCTGAGTCGGGAAATGGTTGGTCCCTGAAGAATCCGGCCAGTAAAAGGAAGAGGGATGCAAAGGCGAAATTGAGGAACAACCGGGTATGGGGGTCCAGCTTATCACGGGTATTGTACAGAAAATAGAGTGCCCATATCACTGAAGTTGAAAGGGCCAGAATAATACCGAGCCGGTTTTGCGGATCCTGAGATACGGTGCCTCCCATCAGTGAGACCAATACCACCCCTGAAAAACTTAATAGCATGGCCCCCAGACTGATCCAGCTGACCCCTTGTCGCAGTATGGGTATTGCGAGCAATACCAGTACAATGGGCCAGATCATATTGAGAGGTTGTGCTACCTGGGCCGGAAGAATGGTATAAGCCTTAAACAGGATCAGGTAGTAGGCCACGGGATTCATAAGCCCCATCAATGCGGAGAAAGCGAGATCCTTTTTGGAAATTGTAAGAAGTGATTGCCGTTTTCCTTTGGCCAGGGTCAGGATTCCCAGAACAAGAGTCGAAGTCAGGGTGGCGCCCGTGAGCAGCTGCCATGTATCGATGAATCGGAGTCCGAGTTTAAAGGCAGTGGGACTTGTGGACCAGAATAGCACAGCCAGGATGGCAAAAAGATAGGCTTTCCTGGCTGAGTTCACTTTCATTTATCCGGAAGGTCAGGAGATCAAAGTAAAGCCAGGCCCCATATAGGGATGCAAGACTTCTGGAATTGCAATGCCCTCCGGAGTCTGGTAGTTTTCCAGAAGGGCTGCCATAATCCGGGGCAGTGCCAGGGCACTTCCATTCAGGGTGTGGGCCAGCTGGGGACGTTTTTCGCCCGGCTCTCTGAAACGAAGCTTCATGCGATTGGCCTGGAAGGATTCAAAATTGGAAACCGAACTTACTTCCAGCCATTTATCCTGAGCGGCAGAAAACACCTCAAAATCATAGGTCAGGGCAGAGGTAAAACTCAGATCCCCTCCGCAGAGCTCCACTATACGGTAAGGCAACCCCAGTTTGACGATTAATTGCTCCACATGGGATACCATCTCTTCAAGAGCCTTATAGGAGCGTGAGGGGTGTTCTATATGGACAATCTCCACCTTATCGAACTGATGAACCCTGTTCAGTCCCCTGACATCTTTTCCATAGGAACCAGCCTCTCTTCTGAAGCAGGGGGTATAGGCTGTATTTTTAACAGGCAGGTCTTCTGCATTCAGGATGACATCCCTGTACATATTGGTGACGGGTACTTCGGCCGTAGGAATCAGGTAAAGGTTTTCTCCAGTCACATGGTACATCTGTCCTTCTTTATCGGGAAGCGACCCGGTTCCAAATCCCGAAACTTCATTTACCATCAAAGGCGGCAGGACCTCTTCATAGCCCGCCTGCGTGTTTTGGTCCAGGAACCAGGAGATTAGGGCCCGTTGCAGTCTGGCTCCCTGCCCCCTGAATACCGGAAATCCTGCCCCTGTGATCTTCACTCCAAGTTCAAAGTCGATGAGATTGTATTTTTTAGCCAGCTCCCAGTGGGGCATGGCGCCTTCGGCCAGCTGGGGCAGTTTTCCACCCCGGCGTATCTCTTTGTTATCGGCTTCGGTTTTCCCGGCTGGTACAGAAGGGTGGGGAATATTGGGAACCTGCACCAGTAGCTCGTTTAACTCCGAATTGCTAAGCTGAAGATTCTGCTCCAGGGTTTCAAGTTCCTTTTTAAGGGCTGAAGTCTGTCCTTTTACCTGGTTGGCTTTCTCTGTTTCACCTGATTTAAACAGGATCCCGATCTCCTTGCTGAGTTTGTTCATCTCAGCCTGTAATTCATTTGTTTTAACCTGTAACGAGCGTCGCCCATTATCCAATTCAATGATTTGATCGATCAGTTCGGGGCTTCCGAAATTTTTAATCTTAAGCCCTTTGAGGATGGCCTCTCTGTTGTCCCGGATAAAAGGAATGGTTAGCATATTGAAAGCATAAAAAAACCTGTAATACACTTTAAAGATAGTGCATTACAGGTGAAGATATATATTATTTAAAAAATTCTACTGGTTTTCTGCCGGCTCAATGGAGACGTAAGATTTGTTGTCTCTTTTCTTGGTAAATTTCACCATGCCATCGGTCATTGCAAACAAAGTATGATCTTTGCCCATACCAACGTTACTGCCGGGATGATGTACAGTACCACGCTGTCTGACGAGGATATTCCCTGCCTTAACGATTTGTCCTCCGTAAAGCTTTACACCAAGTCTTTTGCTTTCTGATTCGCGACCGTTTCTTGAACTACCGGCTCCTTTCTTGTGTGCCATATCTTTTTACTTTTTGACTTTTTTCAACGACTATGCCTTATCTCCCGATTCCTTCTTCGGAGCAGCTTTAACAGCTGGCTTTTTTGCGGCAGGCTTTTTCTCCGCAGTTGTTTTGCTCGCAGTTTTGGCGGCAGGTTTCTTAGCTGCAGGTTTTTTGGCAGCGGGTTTTTTCTCGGCTGTTGCCTTTGGAGCTGCCTTTGCTGCGGGCTTTTTAGCTGCAGTGGCTTTGGCTGCAGTGGTTTTAGCTGCAGGAGCCTCTTCTTTTTTACTTGCAGCAGTCTCTTTTTTGGCGGTTGCGCCTTTCTCAGAGATGCCTTCAATCTGAATCTGTGTCAGGTACTGACGGTGACCATTCAGCTTCTGATAACCTTTTCTCCTCTTCTTCTTAAAGACAAGTATTTTGTCCCCTTTCATATGAGAGATAACCTTGGCATCTACAATAGCTCCCCTTACTACGGGGTCGCCAACTGAGACTTTACTACCGGTATCGATTAACAAAACCTTGTCGAAAGAAACTTTTTTTCCTTCTTCTACTTCCAGCCTGTGTACAAACAATTTCTGGTCCTTTTCAACCTTAAACTGCTGTCCTGCTATATCAACAATTGCGTACATTCTACAATGCTTTTTACTTTAAATCAGAATTTTGGGTCTGCAAAGATAGAAAAGATTGTGTGATCGACAAAGGTTTTAGCCGAATTATTCTTTGATAAATATGTCTTAGTTATTTCTATATTTCCTCTATAAGACTTTCATTTTTATTCATGAATATTACAAAAATGGAAGTCATAGCAGGGAACTGTCATATAGTTTTTTATAATGCCTGTATATTGTAATCATAAAAAACTATATGTACGTTTGTGAGTAAAGAGTGCAAAAGAGGTATGGGAAAAATTAAATTAAACGTCCTGGGTATTTCGTATAGCCAGACTCAATCGGGTGCTTATGCCCTGGTACTGTCAGAAGAGGAAGGAAACAGGAGGATTCCCATTATAGTTGGTGGTTTTGAAGCACAGGCCATTGCTATTGAGCTTGAAGGTCTGGCCCCACCCCGTCCGCTTACACATGATCTGTTTAAGAATTTCGCAGAATCATATGGAATTACCCTGGTGGAGGTGAATATCCACAAGTTGGAAGACGGAGTATTCTTTGCCAATATTCTTTGCGATAACGGGGGACAGCGTATGACTCTGGATGCCAGGACCTCAGATGCCATTGCACTTGCACTCCGCTTCACTTGTCCGATCTACACCACAGAGGAAATTGTGGAAAAAGCCGGTATTGTTCTTGATTTCGAAAAAGGAAGCGATTTTGAACATCCTGCTGCTTCGCAGGATGAAGAGAGCGATAGTAAGATTGAGAAGCCTAAGAAAGGAGCTCCGCAGTCGGACCTCTCCAAAACCAGCATGGACGAATTAAGATCCATGCTTGCCGAAGCAGTTTCGAAGGAGGACTATGAAAAAGCCTCCAAAATAAGGGATGAGATAAACCGAAGGTCCAGATGATTACAGATACTTTGTTAATTGATACAGTAGCTGCTGCATTTCAGCAGGTGCCTGTAGATTCAATTCCATTATCCAATATTATTCCTGAAAAGGCCGGATTTAATTTCGATCTTGTTCGCTTGCTCAGGGGTTTAATGGGCATGGCTGTATTAGTAGCTATTGCCTACGTTTTTAGTAATAACCGAAAAGCAGTAAACTGGAAAATGGTGGGTACCGGATTGCTTTTTCAGCTTATTCTGGCTGTGGGTATTCTGTATATTCCTTTTGTCCAGGTATTCTTTGAGTTCATTGGCAAAGGATTTGTTAAGATTCTTGCCTTTACCAATGAAGGTGTTACCTATCTTTTGAAACGGAACGATACGGGGACAACCGATCCGGCACTTCAGAATTTTGCATTTTCCATTCTGCCGACCATCATCTTCTTCGCGGCTTTTTCGAGCCTGCTGTTTTACCTGGGGGTCATCCAGATATTTGTAAAAGGATTTGGCTATTTGCTTTCAAGGGGATTGGGATTGTCAGGACCAGAAAGTCTTTCGGTGGCAGGAAATATTTTTCTGGGGCAGACAGAATCCCCCCTGTTAATCAAACCCTACCTGGAGAAGATGAGTAAAAGTGAAATCCTCCTGGTCATGTCGGGGGGAATGGCGACCCTGGCAGGTGGGGTACTGGCAGCCTATATCGGTTTCCTGGGTGGAGGAGATCCCGTTCAGCAGG
>JAYEOJ010000705.1:0-6731 GCA_034722835.1 Bacteroidota bacterium
ACGGAAGGTAAAGCGGAATTCCAATCCCTTCCAGTGACCGGGTAATCTTGGTGCAAGTACCGGAACATCCCTGTTGAGATTCAGGCCGGCGTAGCTCACCAGCACATCATATACCGTCCCGGCCATGACACCGCAATGGACCCCTTCTCCCGTGGTTCCTCCCTGGATGTCCACCAGATCGCTTCTCAGAGCATCCATATAAAGCTCCCATCCGGTGTCGCTCATTCCCATCTCCCAGGCAAGCCTGGCATGGACCAGCCTGCTAAGCGTTGAACCATGTGAGGTTCGCTGGATGTAATAATCAAAATTGCGCTTGGCAAAATCCACAGGCAATCCATATCCCAATCCTTCAACCGTGGCCTGCACCTCTGCAGTACCCAGGTTATAAAAGCTCATCAGAAAATCAGCCTGCTTGGCCAGTTTGTAATCATCGGGCGATTTACCTTCCGATTTCAGGATCCGGTCGAGCCGGTGAATATCTGCATATTTCTGACGGTAAGCCTCCCAGTCCAGTTCATCCAGTCCAAAGTACCCCTTGAACTGCTCAACTACCCCTTCATCTGAGACATGTAGCGCCACACCGTGCATAATCTTTTTCCATAAATCCAGCTCCTTTTCCGATAGGAACAGCGCTTCAAGGATCCTGCTTTTGTGCTCAGCCCCAATGGCATCCAGGGTTCTGAAAGCCTTATCCATCATCCAGCTCACCATGATATTGCTATAGGCATTGTCGGTCAATCCACCCACCCCGGATCCGGGCAGGGTCTCATGGAATTCATCGGGTCCCATTACCTTGTGGATATGGAACTTTCCATGCTGGTCCGGCTCCGACTTGCTCGCCCAGAATTTGCATATATCCATCAACATCTCCGCACCAAACTGCTCCATAAAATTCAGATCGTCAGTCACATGATAGTAGTTCCAGATATTGAAAGCAATAGCCAGAGAAATGTGCCTCTGCAGTGAACTGTAATCATCCCCCCATTCGCCGGAAAGCGGATTCAAATGAATTATTTGCGTTTCTTCCCTTCCATCGCTACCGCTTTGCCAGGGGAACATGGCCCCCTCGTATCCGTACTCTTTTGCATAAGCCCTGGCAGCATCAAGGCGGCGGTACCGGTACATCAGCACCGACTTCACCACATCAGGAAAATGAAGATTAAACAGGGGCAGGATATAAAGTTCATCCCAGAAAATGTGTCCCCGGTAAGCCTCCCCGTGGAGTCCGCGTGGAGGAATTCCCGAATCCAGTCCGGCGTGGTGAGGTGAGGCAGACACCATCATATGAAAGAGGTGTAGCCTGACCAGCTTCTGCGCCTCCCGGTCGCCCGAGATCAGCACATCCATCCGGTCCCAGAGTTCCTTCCACCGGCCTGCTGAAAGATTCATCTCATCTGCATAAGCCGACATGGCGTCGATGGTCGATCGTGCCTCCTCCAGCGGATCTTCCACACCGGGATCCCTGGAGGTATAGATGGACACCATCTTCTCAAGAATCAGCTCCTGATTTTTAACTACATTCCTGGAAAACCGGCTCTCGATCCATCCTTCTCCCGAACTGCTTTTCCCATCAGCCTTTCCATTAACAGAAGATGATGCGCATACGGCCACCAGGATATCTGACTGCGTGGTCTTCACCACCAGTTCTGTCACTCCGCCGGCAGTACTTTCACTAACGGCCTCGAGATGCTGTTGTTCCAGGGTGTTATATCTCTCAACTCCGGAATTGCAATGGTCACCATGGAGTCCGGATCTGATTTCAATGACACCCTCGTAATTGAGAGGAATCACCGAATATCGTAGCCCGGCCCGGTGCGGATCTGCCATCCCGGCAAACCTGGATGAGTTGATCCGGGTCAACCTTCCCTTCGGATCCGACACCAACATTTCCTTCCGCAGTTCACCAGTACGGAGATCCAGGGTTCTGTGTATTTCTTTGATCTCAAAGCTGGGGTCCGGATCAAACGCAAACCAGGGACCTTTGTCTATTCGAAAGGAGACCGGCAACCAGTTGGTCACATTTACAAAGTCTTCATTCTCAATATCCCGCTCCCCTACCTTGGATACCAGCCGGTTAAACAAGCCCGACATATAGGTGCCCGGGTAATTAACCTTATTGGCCCGGCTCTCCTCCTGTGCACCGCGGGTACCAAAATAGCCGTTCCCCACGGCCAGCAAAGCTTCCCTGGATCGCTCCTTCACCTGGTCATAATCATGATACTTCAGTAGCCAGCCATCCTGCTCCATCCCCTTTTCGAACCAGGCATTGATCCCATCCAATCCGATATCCCCCAGGTCCTCCACCACAATATCTGCACCACCCACCTGTAAATCCTTTATATTGTCTTCCCGGGCCAGGCCCAGGGTCAATCCAAAATTTCCTTTGTGTCCGGCCATCACTCCCGATACAGCATCCTCCACTACCACTGAACGATGGTATTCAACCCCCAGGTTATCGCAGGCAGTTGTAAAAATATCAGGTTCCGGTTTTCCCTGCAGTCCAATCTCGGCCGAGACCACTCCATCGACCCGGGTCTCGAAAAAATGAAGCAATCCTGCTGTCTCCAGTACAGGCTTGCAGTTTTTACTGGAAGAGGCCACTCCAATCCGTACCCCTGCAGCTTTCAGTCCCTCCAGCATCTTAACCGATGAGTCATACACCTCCACCCCATCATCTTCAAGCACCTTATTGAACATGATGTTCTTCTTGTTCCCCAGTCCGCATACGGTCTCCAAATCCGGTTCATCCGATGGATCACCGAAGGGTATATCAATGCCCCTGGATTCCAGAAAGGATGCCACCCCCTTGTAACGTGGCTTGCCATCCACGTAGGGAAGGTAATCCCCTGCATGGGTGAATTCTTTGAAAGGCTCCCCGAAACGCTCCTCCCGGTTCTTCATATATTCGTCAAACATCCTTTTCCAGGAGGCAGCATGAACCAGAGCTGTCTTTGTGATTACGCCGTCCAGATCAAAAATCACTGCATCGAACTTGGGTATAAATGCCATATTGTGTAAGTATATATTTTGTAATGAGCATCAAGGTATCTAAATTTATAGTAGCTTTCAAATCATAGTTATTAAAATTTCTCACATGAAACGCCTCATCCTTGTCTCCAACTTACTCCCGGTCAAAATTCAATGGCAAGAAGGCAAATACCTGATTGAAAAAGCAGAAGAGACAACCATCTCGGGACTTCAAAACTTTTACGAGGGCTTCGAACCCCAATGGGTAGGCCTTACCGGTTTTGAAAACCATGAGTTCAATGCCAAAGAGATCCGTTCTCTGGACGCCGCACTGAAACCCTTTAACTGTGTTCCCATATATCCCCGGCCGCATGACGTAAATCTGCATCATCATGGTTTCTCACGCAACACCCTCTGGCCGCTGTTCCACTATTTCACCGAGAATGTAACTTACAGCGAGGTCTCCTGGAAAGCCTATGTAAAAATAAACCGCCTCTACGCGGAGAAAATCCTGTCTGTCCTCCAGGACGGAGATATACTCTGGGTGCATGACTACCACCTGTTGATGCTTCCCCTGATGATCAGGGAGCAGCGACCGGATATCTCCATCGGCCTCTTCATCCATGTCCCCTTCCCCTCCTTCGAGCTTTTCAGATTGCTTCCATGGCGACTGGAGATTATCGAAGGAATGCTGGGTGCCGACCTGATCGGTTTCCAGACCTACGATTATGTGCGGCACTTTATGAGTTCCGCAAGACGTCTGACAGGGGTGGATTCGGTCTTCAACAGGATCTCCATCGGGGAACGTACACTGAAGGTGGATGTCTTCCCCAAGGGTATTAACTACGAACGATTCCGAAACAGGGCCCTTGAGATCCACAGTGAGCATCCCAGGCCCTCTGTCATCCAGCAGGAGATGAAGATGTTCAAGGAGATGGGACAGCTGGAGAAACTGGTTATCTCCATCGGCAAGCTGGACTATACCAAGGGGATTCCTCAACGCATCAGGGCTTTTGAAAGGTTCCTTCAAACCTACCCGGAGTACAATGAACGCATCAGCCTGATTGTGCAGGCCATTCCTTCAGGAGAGACCAGTGATTCTTTTTACAACCTGAAGAGTGCAGTAGATGAGCTGGTGGGCCGCATCAATGGCAACTACGGGACCATTACCTGGACCCCTGTGCGCTACCTGAACCAGACCTTTAACATGGATGAGCGGATTGAGCTATACTCCCTCTCCGACATTGCCCTGGTCCTCCCTCTCAGAGATGGTATGAATATGGTATCAAAAGAATTTGTGGCCTCGCGACATGATGGCACCGGGGTGCTAATACTAAGTGAACTTGCCGGTTCGTCTAAAGAGCTGCACGAGGCATTACTGGTCAATCCCAACGACCTGGATGCCATCGCAGAAGCGATCAAGGAGGCCATCGAGATGCCACAGGAGGAGCAGATCAGGCGCAACAAGGTGATGATGATGCGACTTCATCGCTACACGGTGGGACGATGGGCCAGTGAGTTTATCAAGAACCTGGAAGGAGTCAAAGAGATCCAGGAGTTCACGAAGACAAGAAAGATAAACGCCACCCGCATGAATCAGCTTATTGACAGCTACAGGGAGTGCAAGCCACGGATCCTTTTCCTTGACTACGACGGCACGCTGGCCTGGTTCAAAAAGAATCCGGAAGACGCCAAACCTGATCAGGAGCTTTATGACATCCTTCAACGGCTTTCCGACGATCCCAACAACACCATGGTGATAATTAGTGGCAGGGACAAAGAAACCCTGGGACGCTGGTTCGACCCGAAATGGAAAATTCATTTTGTTGCTGAGCATGGTGTCTGGTTCAGGGAACCCGGAGGAGAGTGGCATATGATGGAGCAAATCAACAATGAATGGAGGGCCTCCGTGGAACCTCTGCTGGAATACTATGTGGACCAGACTCCCCGTTCTTTTATTGAGTACAAAAACTTTTCACTGGTGTGGCACTACCGTAAATCCGACCCCGACCTGGGCATGCAACGTGCCTGGGAGCTGAAGGATGAACTGCGTACCCTGACTTCCAACCTGAATCTGGAAATTATGGATGGTGACAAGGTGCTGGAGATTAAATACTCCGGAATTAACAAAGGAAGGGCAGCATCCCATAAACTGGGGGATAATTCCTTTGATTTCGTCCTGGCAGTGGGCGACGACTGGACCGATGAGTTTACTTTTGAAGCCATGCCGGAGGAAGCCTATACCATCAAGGTGGGGACCAAGACCACCAAAGCAAACTTTTACATCGATAGTGTGGACCTGGTACGGGAGATGCTCTGCAAATTCACCAAGGAGGATTGATAATGAGTTCACGAAAAAGTATAGAGTGTTTTATGCATGTGCCCTTTGAGGGACCAGGCGCAATAGGCGACTGGATTGGTGAAAAAAGACACTCCCTCCATTACACAAGGTTCTTTGAGGGTGATGCCCTTCCTGATGCTTCAGCAGTTGAAATGCTGGTCATTATGGGAGGACCCATGGATGTATTTGATTTTCATGTTCACCCCTGGATGGAGGATGAAATTGAGTGGGTGAAAGACTTTATCACTTCAGGGAAGCCTGTCCTGGGGATCTGTCTGGGCGCCCAGATCATCGCAGCTGCCCTGGGGGAAGAGGTCTATCCCGGAGAACACAAGGAGATCGGCTGGTACAACCTGAGATTTTTCCCCTCGCTGGGAGACTACAAGATCTGCAGTGACCTGCCCGTCACACGGAAAGTATTTCACTGGCATGGCGACACCTTTAATATTCCTGAAGGGGCCACACGAATCGCCGGATCCCAGGCCTTCCCCAACCAGGGATTCATATACGCAAATCATGTGGTGGCCCTCCAGTTCCATCTGGAAGTCACTCCGGAATCGGTAAAGGAGCTGGTGGTCAACTGCCGGGACGAACTGGTGGAAGGCCCTTATATACAATCCGAAAAAGAGATTCTGTCCGAAAAAAGCACCTTTGAAGCCAACCATCAGGTACTGTTTCGGTTTCTTGCTTATCTTTGCAGCTTGGTTTCCTGAAGCCTTCAGATTAGTTCAAATTAATTAATGATGCGTACAAGAACCCACGCTATACTTCTTTTTCTATTCGCAATATCTATTGTGTCTAACGGACAAAATACGCCTGTGAATCGGGCCGACTACAGACTCCAGGCCCTGGAGATTGAAGAAGACATTGAGATTGATGGCCTCCTGAATGAGCCTGTCTGGTCCAAAGCGGAAAAGACCAGCCCTTTCCACAGGATCACCCCCATCGATACCGGATATGCCATAGCGCAGACCGAAGTGATGGTAGCCTATGATGATGACTTTATTTATATGGGTATTATCTGCTATGATCCCACTCCTGGCAAACGGCCCGCAGAATCGTACCGTAGAGACTGGAGTTTTATGAAGAACGATAACTTCTTTGCTGCCATTGACACTTACAACGACCAGACCAATGGTTTTGCCTTCGGTGTGAACGCTGTTGGGGGGCAATGGGACGGCATGCAGTCCAATGGAGGGAAAGTGGCCAACGACTGGGATGGGAAATGGTATTCTGCTGTCCAAAATTATGAAGACCGCTGGGTGGCAGAGTTTAAGATCCCATTCCGGACCATCCGGTATAAGGAAGGAGATACCGAATGGGGAATTAACTTCAGCAGGCTGGATCTGAAGACCAATGAAAAATCGGCCTGGGCTCCGGTTCCCCGCCAGTTTGCATCTGCCACCCTGGCCTTTACAGGCAC
>JAYEOJ010000706.1:0-1519 GCA_034722835.1 Bacteroidota bacterium
CGGTCATCACCTCCAGGGGCACTTCGATGGCGTGCAGGGTGGCCGCCTCTATGGCTGCCTTCCTGTCCTCCTGCTCCAGGGGTGATTTTTTAGGAAGTCCGAATGCTGCCATGATTTCATTAAATGCCAGGGTATCCTCATCCACCAGATGCAGCAGACGCTCCTGAATGGCCTTGCCACGCTCCGCCCAATCGGAAAACTCCTCCCATCGGTCGTCCCATCCCCTTTTATGCGATGAAAGATTTGCAACCATGGTGGCCAGGGCAGCACCCACAGCACCCATATAAGCACTTACCGATCCTCCACCGGGAGCGGGAGATTCTGAAGCGGTCTCTTCCATAAAAGCAGCAAGACTCATATCCACCAGGGCCTTGTCTCCCGCCTTTTTCAACTGATATTCAATGATCTTTTCACCGGGATCAAAGGGGCCCTGTTCGTCCATTCCCATGGACTTTACAGCAATTTTGATCAACTCACTGTCTGAAACTCCCGCGGAGCGTTTTTGCTTCTTCAGGAAATACCTGCCTGCCTCCAGCATGGCATTCAGGGGCACAAGACCAACCAGTTCGGAACCGGTAACCCGGATGCCCCGGGAATCGGCCCTTTTACACACCTCATCAAAAGCCACATGAACCGGTGTAATGGATATATTGGTCAGGTTCATGGAGATCTGGGCAACGCCATACTCCTCAATAAACCAGCCTATGGCCTTGACCTCTTTCAGTGAACCCGGGATCATCACCGGGCTCCCACTGGCATCCTTAACAATCTTCCCGGTCAGCGGATCTCCCTCCCTTTTGGTCCTGCCCCGCTCTCTAACATCAAAGGCAATGGCATTGGCACGCCGGGTGGAAGTGGTATTCAGGTTGATGTTATAGGCCACCAGGAAATCCCTGGCTCCCACAGCAATTGCTCCGGTTCGTGGTATAAATTCGGCGGGACCAAAATCGGGTTTCCACTTCGGATTTGCCAGTTTCTCCTTCAATCCTTCATATTCACCCGAGCGAACCGATGCCAGGTTCCTTCTTTCTTCACTGAGTGCTGCATTCTCGTAACAGTAGACAGGGATCCCCAGTTCCTTCCCAATTCTCCCGGCCAGCTGATGGGCATATCCCACGGTCTCCTCCATGGTGATTCCCGATACCGGCACAAAAGGACAAACATCCGTGGCTCCAAATCTGGGATGCTCACCACTGTGTTTGCTCATATCAATAATCTCAGAAGCCGTTTTTACCGCCAGGAAGGCAGCTTCAACCACCTGTCCGGGTGTACCGACAAATGTGACCACCGTTCGGTTGGTTGCTTTTCCAGAATCCACATCCAGAAGTTTCACTTCCGCCACAGATTCCACCTGGTCGGTAATCTGTTTGATCACTTCCATATCCACTCCCTCACTAAAGTTGGGAACACATTCTATAAGCTGCTTCATAAACTATGATTGAATTTTTCCGTTTAAGATCACTTTCTTTATCTGGCTACTTCCGTATGAATAGGGCATATACCCAAAGCCAGGCATGGG
>JAYEOJ010000707.1:0-6711 GCA_034722835.1 Bacteroidota bacterium
GGTGTCATCAGCAAGAGCATCAGGGCCAGTATGGTCATCGGGCTGGCAGCAACACCTAATGCAATGGGCAATGAAAGGCTAAAGGCAGAAAACATGGATCCCATCCCTTCAAATGTCTCTAATTGCCGGCTTCCTGAATAACAAAGTCTTCTTCCTTCAGGTCGGGCCGGTGAGCAATATGCGTCACCTGCATCCTGGTCTGCGAGTTGTCTTCCATATTTTCAGTATCGATCTGCATGGCCTGGATTTTACCCTTAGCACCTGCAATGGTCTGAAAATCGGAAAGTTTGGTAATGCTGGTGCTTGTTCCCTTATCGTCGAATAACTGTATCCGGACCAGGTGATAGCTGCCTTCTTCCACCAGGAATTTACCATTCATCCCCTTTGAATCTGAGTGATCATTTACATGAAGGCTATAGCAATTTTTCCCATCCACCTCCTGCATTCCCTCCAGACCATAGCTCAAACCTTCGCGAACAAGAGAAGTTAGGCTCGAGAGTATCAGATTGGAGCCTACCTGGTCCATGTTCTCAGGAGTTGCCTTCATCTTTCTTATTTTACCATTGGCCGGAGTTAAGACTTCGATCACGCCTGTTTCACCAGGAGTATTGGTAATTACCACCGTGATCCCTTTTGCCCGTTCCGGCTTTTGCATAAGCATCCTGGTTTTTTCCACCTCCCCAAACTTTGCCATAAGTATGTCATAGGCCTTTTCCCTGGTCCGGCCTTTATCGTCGGTGGTTTCTATGTCCATTGAAAGCTCCATTTGATCTGTCATCATTTGATCAAGAGCCCTGGTGAAAATCACCTTTGGATCATCCTGCGCCAGACCGGGCAGGGTCAAAGCAATGAAACTTATTAGCAGAATGCTTCTGATCAGTCTATATGATTTTATGATTGTCATTTGTCAAGAAACTTGGGTTTTGTTAAGATTACTATGGCCGGAACCAGCACCAGGGCGCTGATCAGACATATGGTAATGGATATCACAATTAAAGCGCTAAAATAGCGCATTGGTGCAAAATACGACAAAGAAAGTGCCAGAAATCCAATGATAACCGAAACTGCATTAAAGAATATTCCCCTTCCGGTTGTGCGAAGGGAGATACTTGCAGCCTCCTTATGATCCATTCCCCTTGCACGTTCCGTTTTAAACCGCCATAGAAAATGAATGGTATAATCGACACCGATCCCGATCATAATGGAAGAAAGCAGGGCGGTGGCTATATCCAGGGATATCCCCAGAATACCCATTAAACCAAACAAAACGATAATTGCAATGGAGAGCGGCACACTTGAAATGATCCCCGCTTTTGGGGAGCGGAAAATGAAAGATATCAGCAGGAATATCACTATCATGGCAAAAATCAGGGATTTAACCTGGCCGCTGACCACCATGTCGGCCAATTCAATTTTCGTAAGGGCAGTTCCTGTGATAAAACGAACATTTGGATCGTCCTTAGTCATTTCCTTTAGCGTGTTCAGAAGGTTCTTACCTGCACTGTTGCTCCCGTCTTTGAGGCTGACAATCATTCGTGCATACTCATAGTTATAATCTATAAATTGCTCCACCGCGTCTTCGTTGCCCCCCATGGCGAAAATTTCAAGAAACTGGTAAGCCTCGTCTGCTGTTTCAGGAATTTGATTGTAGCCCTCCTCGTCGGAATTATAAAATCCCTTACTAAGTTCTTTGATGAGGGTAACCGGTGAGTTTACATTGCCCACAGCCGGTTCTTTCCCGACCTCCTCCTCGTAGCGTTCCATGCGCTTTAAAATTTCCGGTTGGAGCACATCTCCCTCAAAGAGGACTGAAATAAACTGGGCCCCTCCAAACTCATTATTGATAAGCTCTGTGGAGCGTCTGACTTCCGATTTACCCAGAAAGTATCCCTCGATATTGGTATCCACTTTAACAAAAAATACACCAGTGATACCCAACACAGCGATAATTACAGAAATTCCAACTGTAAACTTCGGATGATAGCTTACCCACCTGCTAAACCTGTTGAGCCAGCGATCTGCAAGGGCTGCTTTTTTCGGTTTGACACTGTTAGCGGGTGCATTCACCTTAAAATAGGAAAGCATTGCCGGCAGGAACCAGAGACTCAGGACCAATGCGAAGCCTATGCCCACCGATGTAATTACACCCAGCTGAGCAGCAGGGATCATACTATGGGTAAGCAATCCAAGCACCCCGCCTATGGTAGTCAACCCCGTGATAATAATAGGGCGCTTCAAATCCACATAGATTCGTTTGCAAATAGCTATCATGGACATGGGTTCCGGACTCGAGGCCAGTTCCTGATAGAGAGCAATCAGGTGGATGCCATAGTTGTTTGCAATGGCAATGAGCATGATGGGCATTAATATGGACATCAGGGATATTTGCCACCCAAGCAGCGCCATTACACCAAAAGAGAATATAATACTCATGGCCACGATAATGAAAGGCATAAGGACTCCCCTCCATTCACGAAAGAAAAAATAGAGCATGGACACCATCAAAAGCAGGGCCAATGGCACAAGCACCATCAGATCGCTCTTGATATTGCCTGAAATCGAATACCGGATATAGGGCAAGCCCCCTATCAGGACCTCTTCGTCTCCGGGGTGCTGGGCAATCACTGCCTGAATATCCTCAATGATTGTTTCAGGCGCATCTGTGTCCTTGCTTAGTATAATGGATGCCAGTGTGAAATCTTCAGAAAAGAAGCGGCTGGCCATCTGGTTGGCTGCAATGCGTGTCTTAAGGGATTCATAATCTATGGTATCGAGAGCCTCCTCCTTCAAAAGGGGAGCCATCAACATAAAGCCATCGTCGTAGGTGATCTCTTTTGCATCAAAGGGAGAGATACAGCGGGTGATGCCTTCCACCTGTGCAAGATCAGTAGCCAGTGCATTCAGTCTCTTAAGGGTGGCCGCATTTGCCAGGTCAAGGTCATGGAGCATCACCAGGATCATTTCAGTGCTTCCGAAAATTGAGTTCAGCTCCCTCAGGTAGGCTTTATTCTCAAGGTGATCGGGGACATATTTATCCAGATTGGAATTGATTTCCAGGCGGGGTAGCATCAAGCCTGCCAGCACAGTGATGACTAAAGCTGCAATAATTATCAGGCTACGGTATTTAATAATGCGTTCAGACATAATTTTAATAAGAATGTCAAAATTAGTAAATCGAAGTGATTGAAGAGCTCATTTTATCTATAAAAAATCATAAATTTATAGTAGACAAATCTCAAAAAGATGAAAGATACGATCCAGGATTTCCTGAATGACAAAAAAGTAGCCATTGTAGGCGCTTCCGGCAAAAAGGATAATTTCGGACGGAGCCTGATGCTTGAAATTTCCAAGAAAGATTACGAAGTGATCCCTGTAAATCCGAAATGTGAAGAAGTGGAGGGCGTAAGCTGTATTTCAACGGTCAAAGATCTTCCAGAAGATGTAGTTAGTGTGATCCTTGCTGTCCCATCTTCACTCACCGATGAAATCATTGATCAGTGCGTAGACACCCCCATCAAACGTGTCTGGATGATCCGCGGTGTGGGCAGAGGCGCTTATACAGAAAGTGCGTATCAAAAATGCAGAGAAAATAACATCCAGGTGGTATATGGTTTCTGCCCGCTTATGTTTTATGGGGACGGCATGCATAAATTCCATCTCTGGCTCAGGCTTACATTCGGAAAACTTCCCGGAGAATATCAGCTCTCACCAAATTAAGCAGGCTAGCGTCTCCAGAACATTGGGGAAAAAAGCACCAGTACCGTAAAAAGTTCCAGTCTGCCTACCAGCATCAGGAAGGAGAGAAACCATTTGCCAGCCACATGGATCTCCGAAAAGTTCAGGGCCGGTCCCACCTTGCCTATACCCGGACCGATATTTCCCAGGGTGGCTGCCACGGCCCCAATGGAAGTATTCAGGTCATTTCCCAGAATCGACATGACAACCATGGAAATCACTGCAATGATCCCATAAAAAGCCATGAATGCGAGTACGCTGGTGACCACCTGGTCCTCCACGGCCATTCTATTGAGCCTGACAGGAATCATGGCATTGGGATGAATCATTCGTTTCAGCTCCTGTGTAGAGTTTTTCAACATCACCACAACCCGCATAATCTTTGGTCCGCCCCCGGTGGATCCCGCCGATCCCCCGAAAAACATCAGGGTGAATATGACCACAATGAGCCATGGTGCCCACTTCAAATAATCCGCTGTTGCATACCCGGTCGTGGTGAGAATGGATACCACCTGGAAAACGGCATTCCGAAAAGCCGGTTCCAGTCCTGAGCCGCTGGTGAAAAAAAGACCAAGGGTAACAAGCAGTGTGAATCCCCCGATAAATCCAAGGTACCACCGGAACTCCTCGTTCCTCCAGATCTTTCTGAACTGTCCGTGCATTCCAAAATAGGCCAGGGTAAAGTTGGTCCCCGCCAGGAACATAAAACCGGTAATCACATAGTGGATGTAGGGAGAGTTCCAGTAGGCAATTGAGGCCTGCTTGGTGGAGTAACCGCCTGTTGCCATGGTGGTCAGAGAATGACAAAGGGCATCGAAGAGCTGCATTTCACCGGCCCAGAGCAACATGGTCTCAACAAAGGTGAAGATCAGGTAGATGAACCACAGGCGTTTGGCCGTATCCTTCACGTGGGGGTGGAGTTTATCCGGTGTGGGACTCGGCACCTCGGCCGAAAAAAGCTGCATGCCCCCTATTCCCAGGAAAGGAAGCAATAGCAGGGTAAGCAGGATGATTCCCATGCCCCCCAGCCACTGAATCAGGCTCCTCCAGAAAAGAACGGCATGTGAAAGCTCCTCAATATTATTCAGAACCGAGGCCCCTGTGGTCGTAAATCCGGAAATGGTCTCAAAAAACGCGTTTGTAAAATTGGGGATGGATCCCGTGAGAAGGAAGGGCAGCGTCCCGAAGAGGGAAAAGAGGATCCAGGCCCCGGTTACAATCACATAACCATCCCTGCGATTCAGATTCAGATCAGTTTTCCGCAAGGGCAAATAGGCCACCATGCCGGTTAAAACAGTGATGGCTCCTGATAGCAAAAAGGTCAGAGAATCCTTCTCCCCGAATATCAGGGATACGGGAATGGCCAGCCACATATAGAATCCTTCGATGATCAAAATCACACCTAAGATCCGGATAATGGTACGGGGATTCAGCATCAGGATTTAGTTGAAAAACTTGCCAATGGTGTAGATGACTCCCGGCAGGGCAAAGACTACAACACGATCGTAGGGTTTAATATGCGTCTCACCATGGGCAATATGGGCATTCTTCCCCCTGATCACTCCGCCGATAATGGCTTCCCTGGGAAAATTAATATCTTTCAGCTTCCCCTTTGTGGCAGGCGCATCAGGTTTCACAACAAACTCCATCACCTCTGCTTCTGTTCCGGTAAGACACTTGATACTGGATACCTCTTCAGCCATGGTAAATCGGAAAATCCGGCTGGCGGTAATCAGTTTTTTATTGATGATGGTATCCACACCTATGTTCTCTGCCAGGTGGATATAATCCATATTCTCAACTTCTGCGATGGTTCGTTTTACACCCATTTGCTTTGCAAGCAGGCAGGAGAGTATATTGGTCTCGGCGTTCCCGGTGACCGCGATAAACGCATCCATCTTCTCCAGTCCCTCTTCGCGGAGGAGCTCCATATCGGTGCCGTCTCCGTTGATAACCAGGGTATTGTTTAGCATATTGGATAAAACAAAGCTCCGCTGCCGATCCTTTTCGATCAGTTTTACATAGTGCTGGTTCCCCAGCGCATCGGCGGTCTTCCTCCCGATCCTGCTTCCTCCGAGAATCATGATATCGCGAACCTCGAACTGCTTTTTCCCTGAATATTTGTAAAGCTGTTTCAGTCCGGCCTTGCTGCTAATCACATAAACCAGGTCGCCGTATTCAAAACGGTCGTCTCCCGAAGGCACGATGGTATGCGCATGCCTGGTTATCGCCACTGCCCTGTATTCCAGACCATTATTCTCAGGTGCCAGTTCCCTTAAGCTCTTGTTGATGATCGGAGCATCCTGGTCAAGTCTGATCACATACATATGGAGCTTGCCTCCACCAAACTCAACCACCTCAGTACTGCCTGTCTCCGACAGCAGGCCCACAATCTCACGTGCAGCAATCTTTTCCGGGTAGATCATGTAATCCACACCCAGATTCTCAAAAATCTCTTTGTTGGCAGGTAATAGATACTCCTGATTATCGATTCTTGCTATGGTCTTCTTAGCACCCAGTCGCTTGCTGAGAATCGCTGAGTTTATATTCACATCCTCCGAGGAAGTTACACTGATCAAGAGGTCGGCCTTCCCGATTTTTGCCTCTTTCAACTGGGCAATGGAGTTGGCATTTCCTTCAATGGTCAGCACGTCCAGTGTGCTTCCAATGGTCTTCAGGCGATCGCCATCATTATCAATCACCACCAGATCGTGTTCCTCATGGCTGAGCATCTTGGCCAGATGTGATCCGACTTCGCCAGCTCCGGCAATTACAATACGCATAGTCTATAAAAAAGCAACAGGGCAAAATAACAGATAATTGTCCAATAGTAGGCATGGAATTCCCATTTTTTACCATCTTTTCACGTAAGCCCCTGAACGGTCTGTCAAATATACACGGTCACATTTGGTCCTGATGCGGTCCTGAAAAATGCCGCGGTTCGAACCGTCGATCACGAGCACGGCATCCCCCAAT
>JAYEOJ010000708.1:0-6700 GCA_034722835.1 Bacteroidota bacterium
GACCGGATTTCAGTAATGTATCGGATTCCTGCGCCTGCAATGCAAGCGTGCATAATACCAAGATCCCTGCCACCACCAGCCTCATACGTAGAACTTTGGATCAGTTAATATCAAAAGAAGGATCGGCGTTGGAGAGCATTTCAATCATATTCTCATACTCTTTTGCCGAAAGGTCGGTGGCATAATAGTTTATGGGATCCACCGGCCGGCCGTACACATGGACCTCGTAGTGAAGATGGGGCGATTTGGATAGTCCGGTGCTTCCTACCCTGGCAATCACCTCTCCTCGCTTCACCTGATCTCCGACCTCCACAAGTATTTCATCGCAATGACCATAGACGGTGCGATATCCGTATCCGTGATTGATCAGCACCTTTTTCCCAAAGCCGCCTGCCCTGTAACCTGCCTGGCGCACCACTCCGTCGGCAGTGGCATAAATCTTGGTCCCTCTGGGTGCCGTCAGGTCAATTCCTTCATGGGGCCTGACCACCTTTAAGATGGGATGCATCCGAACCCCAAATGAGGATCCGAAGCGTACCAGGTCCTTCAACCCGATGGGCTGAATGGCTGGTCGGGCAGCCATCACCTCCTCCTTGGTCCAGGCCAGATTAATCACTTCATCAAAGGAGGTGGACTGCATGACCAGTTTCCGTTCGATCTGGTCAATATTGGAGTAAGTCTGTTTCAACAGCTGTTCATATTTGAATTGCTGCAAAAAGTCATACCTGCGTGATCCGCCCACACCCACGCTCCTGATGGACCATGGCGGTACCCCGAAATAGACTCGATAGATGTTGTCATCATGAAGAGCCACCTGATTCAGTTTGCTCTCATAACGGATCAGGTCCTGGTTCATCAGTTTCAGTTCATAGGTGATCTTCTGCTGTGATGCCTCAAGATTTTCGGTACGGACCGATGGAAAATACTGGTCTCTTAATAAAAGAAGGACGATGGAAATGAAGAGCGTGAGCCCTAAAAAAGCCAGAAAGCGCACTAATTTCTGCCTCTGGCTAAACTCAATTTTCTGGTATGATAGGGTTTTAGGGTTAAAACGAAATCGCTCCATATTGGAATGCAATATAAAAAAAAAGTGCCTTAATCAAAAGACTGTCCCGACATCAATGAAATCACTATCAACCGGTCATAATCTCCGGGCGAAAGTTCCAGGAAAAAATAGTTGATGGGGTTCATGGCTTCCCCGTTCAGGTGCACTTCATAGTGAAGATGAGGAGCCACACTCAGCCCGGTATTACCCACCGTGCCAATCTGATCGCCCCGCTTCACCCGCTCACCTCGTCTCACATTCAGTTCATCCAGGCTGGCATAGAAGGTGGTGTATCCAAAGCCGTGATCGATGACGATCTGGTTTCCCAGTCCACGTTCTGAGCGAGTCACTATCTGCACCAGTCCATCACCTGTTGCGTAGACCGGAGTACCTACCGGTGCAGAAAAATCGATTCCGTTGTGCATTTTCGGGATCTTATAGATGGGGTGTATTCGATGTCCGAAACCTGAAGCAATCAGGGTCAGATCCCGATTCTCGATGGGCTGAATGGCCGGAATGGCCGGGAGCATCTCATGCCGGTTTTCCCCCTTAATCATCAGCATGTCATACACCGATTGGGTCCGGTTAATATGCCTGATCATTGAATCAAGCTTCCGTGCCGAGGAGGTGACAATCTCCTCATCGGATGTCTTCAGCAGTTTCTGATAGGTCAGACCGGCATGGTCTTCATCGGTCGGCACCGGTTCCGTCTCGAAGATCACACGGTATATATCCCGGTCGATCCGCTCCACTTCCTGCATCACTGTATCGACCATCTGCTTTCTCTCGCTGAGTGCTTCGTACTGTTCAAGAAGCATCTCATTCTCCCTGCGAATCTGCCGTTCCCGGGGGGTGTCAAAAAAGAGCGAATAGACCACATTAAGCAATACAGCGATTACAACCACAGCTGCCACATAGATGACGATGCGCCAAATACGTGCTCCCAGACTATCGTCCAGCTTATTGTAATTAAGATCTTCCGGATTAAATTTAAACTGAGATTGTTCCATTCACACAAATCGTTCCTGCAATTCTGTGCAAAAATAGAAATTATTTCCGGCTCAAGGGGAATTATTTCTGGCTCAGGGCAATGGATTGGTACTCCCTTTCTGGATAAGAGGCCCGTGAAGCAAGCAGATTGTACTCTTCAGAGGAAAGATTTTCGTAGAAAAAGTAGAAGGGATTTACTGCCCTGTTGTCTTTCCTTATCTCGTAATGAAGGTGAGGACCGGTCGATCTGCCTGTGCTTCCCAGTGTTCCAAGGACTTCACCCCGCTTCAGTTTTTGTCCCTTCTTCACATGGATGTCAAGCAGGTGCGCATAGTGGGAAGTATAGCCAAATCCGTGATCCACGACCACTTCCTTGCCATATCCGTGCCTGTTCATCTGGGCCAGAACCACCGTTCCTGCTCCGGCACAATGAATATCAAGTCCCTCCGGACCAGCTAAATCAATTCCATGGTGGGCCGTCCGCTTCCCTGTAAAGGGATCGTTCCTGTACCCGTAAGTGGATGTAAGCCAGTAAGGATCGGCAGGTGATATGGGATTGATAGATGGTTTGCATGCGAGAAATTCCTTTGTATTCAGCGCCTCTTCCAGAACATCAGATAAACTGGTTGACTGGATTTTTACCTTATTTGATATCTTGTCGATCCGCTGGGAAACATCCATTACCATCCGGGGTTCTCTTAAGTTCCTCAGGTGCTGATTTCGAAGAGAACCGCCAATACCTGCAGTACGGATGGTGCTGGGATAGGGCTCCAGGCTAAGAATGGCCCTGTAGAAACGGTCATCCCTGTTTCTCAGATCAACCAGCACTGATTCAACCTCCCGAAGGTCCGAATTTAGTGAGGCTAATTCGCTTCGGAGTTTAACATTCTCCTGTTGATAAAAAATTTGCCTGGGAGTGGGATAAAAACGCTCAAATCCGAATCTCATCAAAATTGCCAGGCAAATTAAACCAAAACCGAACAGTCCCACATAGCGGTATAATTGCTTTCGCGTTAGCTTAATGCGCTCATACCTAAGTGTTTCCGTGTTAATATAGTACTTCTTCCCAAACATCCTTCTCTCTTAAGGGGCTAAAAATATAAAATGGCACTTAATATCCCAACTATTAATCAAAAATTTTATTTTATAAGCCCTAACGGTTTTTTTTTACGAAATTTGCGTCCCCAGGTTACCTTTTTATTAATCAAACACCAATATTTCATGACATCACAGGAGATCCGACAAGCATTTCTGAACTTCTTTGAGGAGAAAAAACACCAGATTCTTCCTTCTGCCCCCATGGTTCTGAAGAACGATCCCACACTGATGTTTACCAATGCGGGAATGAATCAGTTCAAGGACTATTTCCTTGGAACACGCAGGCCCTCCGAAAACCGGGTGACTGATACCCAGAAATGCCTGCGGGTGACCGGCAAGCACAACGATCTGGAGGAGGTGGGCCACGATACTTACCACCATACCATGTTTGAGATGCTGGGCAACTGGTCCTTTGGAGATTACTTTAAAAAAGAGGCCATCGCGTGGGCCTGGGAATTCCTCACGGAGCGGATGAAGCTGGAAACCGACCGCATCTACGTCACTGTGTTCGAAGGTGATCCCAAAGACGGGGTGGAACGCGACCAGGAGGCCTATGACTACTGGAAGGAAAAGCTCCCCCCCTACCGCATCCTCGACGGATCGAAAAAAGATAACTTCTGGGAAATGGGCGATACCGGACCTTGCGGACCCTGCTCCGAGATTCACCTGGACCTGCGTGATGAAGCCGACCGGAAGAAGGTGCCGGGAGCGGACCTGGTTAACCGGGACCATCCGCTGGTGATCGAGATTTGGAACCTGGTCTTCATCCAGTTTAACAGAAAAGCCGGCGGGGAGCTGGAGAACCTGCCTGAAAAGCATGTGGACACCGGTATGGGATTTGAACGCCTCTGCATGGCCATTCAGGGAAAGCTTTCCAACTACGATACCGATCTTTTCCAGCCCATTATCGGGGAGATCGCCAGACTCTCCGGGATTTCCTATGGCTCGGACCACTCCACCGATGTGGCCATGCGGGTGGTGGCTGATCACCTGAGGGCCATTGCTTTTTCCATTGCAGACGGACAGCTTCCTTCCAATAACAAGGCCGGGTATGTCATTCGAAGAATACTGCGCAGGGCGGTCCGATACGGGTATACTTACCTGGATCAAAAAGAATCCTTTATGCATACCCTGGTTCCCTCCCTGATCCACACCATGGGAGGTGCCTTCCCTGAGCTGGAAGCACAAAAAGAACTGATCCAGCGGGTGATTAAGGAAGAGGAACAGTCCTTCCTTTCCACCCTGGAAACAGGTATGGGGCTGCTGGACCGGCTGGTTGAAAAGGCCAGAGCCGAAAAGAGTCAGACCATCCACGGTAGAGAGGTCTTTACCCTCTATGATACCTTTGGATTTCCACTTGACCTGACCGAGTTGATCCTTTCTGAACAAGAGATGAGCGTAAACCGCAAAGAGTTCCAGGAAGAAATGGATAAGCAGAAGAACCGTTCCAGGAAAGCAGCGGAGACCGAGTCGGGCGACTGGATGGTGCTAAGGGAAGATGACACCGAAGAATTTGTGGGTTATGAATACCTCACTACAGAGGTAAAGCTTACCCGCTACCGGAAAGTGGTGGCAAAAAAGAAGGAGCTCTATCACCTGGTATTCAACCTCACCCCTTTCTATGCAGAAAGCGGCGGGCAGGTAGGCGACCGCGGCATTATCGAGAATGAAAAGGAGAAAGTGGAGATTATTGATACCCGGAAGGAGAATGAACTGACCATCCATGTGGTTAAGAAGCTTCCGGAAGAACCCACAGCTACTTTCAAGGCCAGAGTGAACCAGGAGCGAAGAATCCGTACCGCGAACAACCATACTGCCACCCACCTGATGCACCATGCCCTCAGGGAGGTGCTGGGTGACCATGTGGAACAGAAGGGATCGCTGGTGGAACCCGATTATTTCCGTTTCGACTTCAGCCACTTTGAGAAGGTAAGCGATGAAGAACTCCGGAAGGTGGAACATATGGTCAACCGGATGATCCGTCTGAACAGCACCATGGAGGAGCATCGCGCCGTCCCCATGGATCAGGCCCGGGAGATGGGGGCCCTGGCCCTATTTGGTGAAAAATATGGCGATGCTGTCCGGGTGATCAAATTCGGAGATTCGGTGGAACTCTGTGGCGGAACCCACGTGGCAGCCACCGGTCAGATCGGCATCTTCCGGATTTTCAGGGAGTCTTCCATTGCTGCCGGCATCAGGCGCATCGAGGCCTTCACCGGGGAGGTGGCAGAACGGTATATTGATGAACATATGGAGACCGTCAAACAGATCGCCGGTAATTTTGAGAACCAGAAGGATCTGGTCAAGGCGGTACAGGCTGTTCTTCATGAGCATAGTTCACTGTCCAAACAGGTGGGTAAATTTCAGAAAAACATGCTGGGTGTTTTGGCTAAAACACTTGAAGATAAAATGGAAAGGATAGGTGATGTCACGCTTGTCACCTCCAGGGTTGAACTGGATAATCCCGGGCTCTTAAGGGACCTGGCCTTCCATTTGCGTTCCCGGTATCCCAAGGTATGCCTGATCCTTGGTGCGGAAATTGAAGGAAAGGCTCACCTGGCCATTATGCTGGCCGATCTGGCCATCAAGACCTACGACTTGAATGCTTCCACCATTATCCGGGAGGTATCCAAAGAGATCCAGGGAGGTGGAGGAGGACAGCCCTTCTTTGCCACTGCAGGCGGTAAAAATCCGGCAGGCATCGATCTTGCACTGAAAAGAGCCAAGGAGATTATTAAGGAAGCTATAGCTTGAGAAATGTCAGCATATCTCTGCATGACTACATCATCACCGCGTAAATCATTTAACGCAACAATCCAGATATCAAAAATAAAAAATAAAACTGCGGACATCTGAAGCTGCCCGCAGTTTTGATACATTGTTTTAAGATACGATTAATTTCTACCTACTCAGTAACCAGTAACATTGTTTTCAGATTAATCAGGAATTCACGCGTTACTGCACAATCGTCATCAGTTTCTATATAAGGAAAATTATAATATGGCAGGAAGGAGCCGCCTGAACCTCCTTCTAATAATCCCTCTAAGGATCCAAAATACAGATAGGTGTCATTGAATAAATAATTCTCAAAACCTTCATTGGTTTCAATCACTATACTCATGCAATCCGTATCTTCTCCATCTATTTGTACGACTACAATTTCTGCAGTTATGGTACCAATATGCTCCGAATATCGATAAAACATATATTCATTAGGTATAATCAAAGGATCAAATAAATTATACTGAGGATATCCACCATAATCTGTTCCTATACTCACACCATATCCGCTGCCTGTGCAAACATCATCTTTATTTACTCCCAAATGGCTCTTTACTGCTATAACATATTCTGGATCTTGAGGTACATCCTCACAGGGAACAAGACAGAAGGTCAGGTTGCTTACCATATGCTTGTCACCAGGTGCTGCAAGTCCTGAGTCGAAGATCTCTCCATCCTTATAAAAATAAACGTTTGCTGCATTGGTTCCTTTCACAATCACTGCTCCTACTTTATATGGGATCCCATCTATCTCAAGGCACTCCCCAAGTATGGAGAAAGAAATAT
>JAYEOJ010000709.1:0-1514 GCA_034722835.1 Bacteroidota bacterium
GGAGATGAGGGTTCTGTAATACAGCTATCAGTGGGAGAGAGTCAGCTGCAGTCGAAGATCACAGAGGCATTTGATCCCCCATTGCGAGGAATGGAGCAGGATCTTACACCACGAATTGAATCATATATTAAGGACTGGAAGACCATGGATATGGGAACTATTGAGTTGTCCAGGGGAACCTTTAATATGTCACTGAAGGCACTGGAAATGCCCGGAAGCAGTGTGATCGACTTCCGTCTGTTTCTGTTCGAAAGAATATAGACCTTATCCTCATCGAAGTGGTTCCGCACCTTCCCTAGTATTCCCCGTCCCAGCCAGCAATTCTCGCAAGCATATACCACATGGCATAGGCCTTCCGGTTGGCCGTTATGTGCTGCGTATTGTGGGCCCCGTAGGTGGCTGAACCGCCTGGTGAAGATCTGTTCTCGAAATAATCTTCTCCAAGGGTATTGCTGTTTTGCCAGTCTGCGTAAAAGTTGCCTCCACTGCTTGAGTTTCCGTCGTCCCCAGCATCTTCCCAGTAATTGCCATCCATGTCGTGGGTGTCGATGCCATAATAGTCAAGACAGTAGAAGTTGTTCTCCTCGCAGTAATCAATAATTAATTCAGCCTGGTTCTTAGGTAAACCCTCGCCAACATTGCTGTTCCATTCGGCATGACCGGTCATGAAGATAAAGGCTACCGGATTCTCTCTTTGTTCTGCACCGGATCCAATTTTGCTGCCACCAACTCCATACTCATTGATCAGAGTTTGCATTCCAGGGAGATAATTGCCTTCCACATCATGTCCGGAAATACTGCACCAGCTCCACATGACTACGTTGATTTCTGAATTGTCAGGATCGTCAAGATAATTTCTGGTGGCCTGGATAAATGCCGTTTCGTTACGGCTCAGGTCAGATGCATCAACTCCTGCTTCAGCATAAGCAGCCATTGCATAATCCCGGAAATCGAGTTTGCCAGATTGAGGGTCATTATTGGTGATAGCAAAGCTGATGTCGTCCCCGGCCTTGAAACCGGGCAATCCAAACATTCCGTAGGAGACATGTGTACCGTGCGATGTATGCTGATAGGCTACATGGAGGTTATTACGCGCTGCGTTGATATATTCCTCAGGTATGGCCCTGAGTACTTCTTCGTATGCTATCGTTTGGTTTGCGATCACTGTAGTGCTCCCTGGTATGATATCAGGATTAAGGTCATCCTTTTCGCAGGATAATAAAACAAAGATAGAAAGGAATGCTAGTGCAAACAAACTGGGTATCTTTTTCATGACTGCTGTATTTTTTCGTTATTCTTATACATGACTATAACGAAGACAGCCAATGAAAAGTTGCACTACTGATTTTCCAGTGTTAAGAACTCCTGATCTTCCATGAATATAGAAAGTCTCAGCCTGCATCCCTTGCATCCCTCCAGGCTTGATTCAAATTCCATGAGCTCTGTTTCTCCTTCGCGAAGGGGATCCTTTGCATCAAAGATATAATAAGTACCCTTTTTAAAATCACCATATT
>JAYEOJ010000710.1:0-1510 GCA_034722835.1 Bacteroidota bacterium
AGAGAATCAACTTCCCATTTACCTTGTCGAGGCTGTTCCATCCCATATGAGGCACTTTCAGATCATTTTCGGGAAAACGCCTTACCGGCTGTTCAAAAATGCCTATGCAGGAGGTATCGCCCTCCTCCGACCAGCTGCACATCAGCTGCTGTCCCAGGCAAATGCCCAGGACGGGACTGCTCAGGCCCTTCAGTAATGTATCCAGCTCTCGTTCCCTGAGATAGGCCATGGTAGAAGCTGCCTCTCCCACGCCGGGAAAGATCACCCGTTCTGCCGTAGCCAGGAGGTCATGATCATCTGTAATAACGGCTTCCACACCCAATCGCTTAAGTGCATGATCGACCGAGCGGATGTTGCCTGCATTGTATTTGACAATAGCTACGTTCATTCTCCTTGTTTCTTATAGCATTCCTTTTGTTGTGGGCAGCTGCATGCTGTCCGGATCAAGCTTTACAGCCTTTCCCAGAGCTCTGGCAAAAGCTTTGAACAGCCCTTCAATCATATGGTGCTCGTTTTCTCCTTTCACCTCCATGCTCAGATTACACTTGGCTGCATCTGAGAAGCTCTTGAAGAAGTGGAAAAACATTTCTGTGGGCATGTCCCCGATTTTTTCCCGCCTGAATTCGGCATCCCACCGGATCCAGGGCCTTCCTCCGAAATCAATGGCCACACTGGCCAGGGAGTCATCCATGGGCAGTACAAAGGCGTAGCGCTCAATACCCCGTTTATCTCCCAATGCCTTATGGAAGGCCTCCCCCATGGCCAGGGCCGTATCTTCGATGGAGTGATGCTCATCCACCTGCAGGTCCCCTTTTACTTTTATTTCCAGGTCCAGTCCACCGTGCCTTCCAATCTGGTCAAGCATATGATCAAAAAATCCCAGTCCGGTGGAAATCTCCGTCTGCCCTTCGCCATCCAGGGACAGGCTGACCAGAATATCTGTTTCATTGCTTGTTCTTTTTACAATGGCACTCCTTTGCCTGCCCCGGATGTAGCGGTAGATCTGGTCCCAGTCGCTGCAAACAGTCTGGTTATCAGCTGTAAGCTCTACATTATTTCCCAGCAGAATCCCCCGGGTACCCAGGTTTTTTGCCAGCTCCATATCCGTTGTGCGATCGCCAATCACATAGGAGTTCTCCAGGTCGTAGTCCCCCTGCATATATGCAGTGAGCATTCCTGTCCGGGGTTTCCTGCTGGGAGAATTCTCCTCAGGAAGGGAGGGATCAATGTGTACCGCATCAAACTCCACTCCTTCGTTCCGGAAGGCTTCCAGGAATTTCTCATGAGGAGCCCTGAAATCTGCCTCAGGAAAGGAGTCGGTTCCCATTCCATCCTGGTTGCTGACCACCACCAGCTCATAATCGGTAAAGCATCGCAGTTTGAAGAGATTCCTGAATACTCCGGGCATAAACTCCAGCTTTTCCAGGGAATCCACCTGGTAATCCACCGGAGGTTCCTTGATCAGGGTTCCATCCCTGTCGATGAATAGTGCTTTCTTCATGACTGAAAG
>JAYEOJ010000711.1:0-1503 GCA_034722835.1 Bacteroidota bacterium
CTGTTTTTTAGTTTTTGCAACCGTGGGTTTTACCCGTGGAGTGAGCCAGAAAGGTTTGGGCGCCTTACTGAATGAATCGACTTTAACAGCTGGAGTCTTAACCTCCGGTTTTACCTTTTTGACGGGCTGTTTAATTAAAGAGCCACGAGGCTTCATATTCCGCCAGAAAGGGATCGGAGCCTTGCCGAAGGAGGGATCCTTTTTAACTGCAGTCGCAGCCATCGGTTTATCTTTAGAGATCGCCTTGACCTCCACTTTTTTCACGATCACCACGTCTCTTTTTGCCTGGGCGCTCTCCCTTGTAGCCTGCACGGCCGCATTCTTCCATTTCATGGCAGCTTTTTCAAAAAGTACCAGTTTCATCTTCAAGTTGCTTACTTCCGCCTCAAGCCCCTTGACCTTTGACATCAGCACCGAAATTTCCGCTTTACCCTGTTCAACCCGGGCTTCGGCCGCCTTTTTCAGCGGGGTCGAAGAGATATAATAGAGCCAGAAAAGAGCTATAAGCAACAACACCGCAAACATCGGAAGAAGATTATAAGAGCCGGAACCAGAGCCACCAGCAGTCGGTTTTTCAGTTGTCGTCATCAGGATTTCACCTTTCTCACTATTATTATCACTATCATCAGAGTTATCGCTCACGGTTGCGGTGACTTCAACAGGCTTCGCAATCGCTACAACTTCATCGTTTTCAGACTCTTTAGCTACCGGTTCTTTAATTACCGGTTCACTTTCTACAACCGGAGTCGATGTCGGCTCGGCCGGCGACGGCTTCCCGCTCTCTTTAAGATCCGACTTCTCGATGCCCACAACTTCTACAGTCTCGGTCTCGGTTACGGAATCCGGAGCAGTTTTATCAAGCCCGGCCGCACTGAAAAAAGCAGCCATCTTCTGTTTATCGATTTCTGCCGGGGCCGGAGCTTTGGCAACTACCTTTTTCCGGCGCCCGCGACTAACCGGCGCCTTACCTGTTTTAGGGGTTTTAGGGGTCTTCTTTCCATTTGCGGTTGTCATACGAACAACTCCTCATAAATCTTCCGATAATCTTCACGAGCTCGGGATCGTCCCCCAAACTCAACAATTGTCTGCTGCCGGCTGGATGCCTGCTGAACTTTGGTATCAACCCGCACCGGGGACAAAACCAGGTCTCCGTAGCGCTCCTGGAGCGCTGACAACACATCTTTACTGACATTGACCCGCTGATCATAAAAGGTCGGGAGAATGCCACAAACTTTTACCTCTTTTTCAAAATACTCTTCAATCATTTTCAGGTTTTCAAAGACCTGACCGACGCCAACCATCGCCAGGTAGTCCATACTTACCGGCAATAGAAGTTCATCAACATAGACCAAGGCATTCTGGCCCAGGATCGAGAGTGAAGGTGAACAGTCAAGCAAGACTACACTAATACCGGGCAAAACCTGCTCGACATCAGACAAAGCCCGCTTTAAGGCCTCTTCCCGCCGGGGCCTGGTCACCAGCACGGTTTCACAGGCAGCCAGG
>JAYEOJ010000712.1:0-1502 GCA_034722835.1 Bacteroidota bacterium
ATCGCAGTCTACGCGCAGCCTGAACAGGTTCTCCAGCTCGCTCCGGTCCGCGTATTTGAATCTATAATCAATGGTGTCTGAATAAACCAGCCTGAGGGATTGGACTTTATGAGCTTTCTGAGGCTCAAATTCAATAAGTGTAATCTCCTTGTGATAGCTTACGCGGCACTTAAACAGTCCCCGGTCCAATCCCCGCGGAATACTGATCACGTCTGCAAGGAGGGGATGCCTTTTCAAACCAAGTGCCAGGGACCGTGTTTGCTCGAAGCGTTCCTGGTGGAACTCCAGGTTCTTCAGCTCGCCATGAAGGAGTTGTATGGTTTCAATAAACCGGGACATATACTTTCTTTTGCATTTCTTCATACTCCTTTTCCCAGTCACTCATATAGGTGATTCCCCCGCCGCTTTTAAACAGGAGCTTTTTACCCTGTTTCTCAATATAGCGGATAGTCACTGCAGAGTCCAGGTTCTGTCCGTCGTAATAGCCAAATACCCCTGTGTAGAAGCCCCGATCGTAAGCTTCCACCTTCCTGATAATCTCTACGGTTTTCTGTTTCGGCGCACCACATATGGATCCCGCTGGCAGCATTCGAAAAAGGATATCACCAAGCGACTTCCTGAAGTCAGGAGGCAGCTTTCCTTCTATCTCGGAGCTCATCTGCAACAATTCACCCTGGTGGGTTTTCAGTTTTTCGATATACTTGAAGCGTTTTACCCTGACCCGGGAGGCAACGGTACTCAGATCGTTCCTGATAAGATCTACAATGGTGTTATGCTCAGCATCTTCCTTCGGATCAGATGCCAGCTGACTGTGCGCACCGGGGATGCCAGCGTCTATGGTACCCTTCATGGGATTGGAGGTAATATTTCTCCCCCTGATCCGGATAAATCTTTCGGGACTGAATACCACCAGTTTGTCCTCCAGGTACAATTTGAAAGGTGCCATGCTCTGAGAAAAAATTTCCTGAAGTGAATAGTTGACTTCGATTTGCGTTGGGAAGGTCAGGTTCAGAAGAAAAGAGTTTCCATAAAGGATTTCTTCTTTGACATGGGTAAAGGCTTCGTGGTACCTTTCCGGATCGGGAGGGTTCCTGGAGAGCTGGATGGTTCTGCCTGAATTCCTTTTAAAAGAATGGTTCACCATTCCTGGCATGTCCATGAAAAAACCACCTGCAGATGCCTCTTCAGGAGTGCATACCATATTTTCCTTCCCACTGAAATTGATCAGAAAGACAAAAGGAACCGCCCTGTTAGCCAGATCATTTATTTTCCGAATGCTCTGTTCACGTGATATAGTTTCCATAAGCCCCCCCATTATGTAGCTTTCCGATCCCAATCCAGAGCCATGCGTGCAATGTTGGTTGCATGACTGTCAATGCTGCTATAAAGAGCCAGAATTTCCAGGTGGGTCTTGCTGCTTTCAATGGATTCGGTCATGCCTTCCAGGATCCGGTCATAGTGCTGCTTCTCCAGCTCCCTGGATAACAGCCGGTACTCTTTAT
>JAYEOJ010000713.1:0-6592 GCA_034722835.1 Bacteroidota bacterium
GATACTGTGGGGATTGTTTAAAAAAATGGTGATTGCCGACAATTGTGCGGTCATTGTAAATGATGTCTTCCCATCCTATGCAGATTATCCTGGTGGCACCTTGCTGCTTGTGGTAGTTTTCTTCGGGTTTCAGATATACGGAGATTTTTCAGGCTATTCAGACATCGCGATTGGAACGGCAAGGTTGTTCGGATTTAATATCATGCGGAATTTCGCCTTCCCCTATTTTTCAAGGGACATAGCTGAATTCTGGAGGCGTTGGCACATTTCCTTATCCAGCTGGTTCAGGGACTATGTGTATATCCCACTGGGCGGGAGCAGGGGAACGGTCTGGATTTCCATCAGGAATACCTTCATTGTGTTTATTGTAAGTGGCTTTTGGCACGGGGCGAACTGGACCTTTATCATCTGGGGAGCTTTAAATGCCATCTATTTCCTGCCTTTAATGCTGCTGAAAAGGAACAGAAAGAACATCGAGATTGTGGCCAAAGGAAGGAGGCTTCCTCCATTCCGTGATGTAATACTTATACTGGGTAACTTTGGTCTGGTATCACTGGCGTGGGTGTTTTTCAGGGCTGAAAATCTTTCGCAAGCTTTAGGATATCTTCAGAGAATCTTCTCCGGATCCCTGGTACAGTTTTCTCAGATTCATAGTGAAAAGAACGGGGTAATGGTCCTGCTGCTAATTGTAGTACTGGTGATCACTGAATGGATTGGGAGGGAAAATCAGCATGCCCTTGAATTTGTCCACTCCAGGAAGTCAAGGGTATCCAGATGGATTATTTATGTGGTGCTTGTTTTTGCTATTCTCAGTTTGGGAGGTTCACAACAGGAATTCATATATTTTCAGTTCTGATGAGAAAGTTCATCCATAGGATTATCATTTTCGGAATTGCAGTAATAGCAATATCTGTATTGTTGGTACTCATAAATAACCTGTTGGTGAGGAAAACAACCTATGTGTTTGATCCTCAAAAAACCAGTGTCATTATTGGCGATTCAAATTCACAATGCGCTGTCAATGATTCCATTCTTTCCAGAACCATAAACCTGTCTGAATCGGCAGCTCCATACTTCTACTCCTACTTAAAACTAAAAAAGGTCCTTAACTCAAAGAGCAATATTGATACCATCATACTTTCCATTGCCCCGCATAATATTTTCGACAATGGATGGTTATTCGACGAGCAGGTCATCTATTCAAATTTTGGACGGTATTTACCAATAATGGAATGGAACGATTTTAAAGTCTTGCTGAAAGGGAATCCAACGGGAACCATTGGTGCTTTTCGAGCGATCCCCATAAGTATGGTGGCATGGGTCAAGCGCAAAATCTTCCATGAAGAGCTTGATGCACTTGGCGGGTATTTTAATCTGGAACGCGATATTTTGGAGGATCAGATCCTGAAACTGGCAAAGGGCGAAGCCCTGGATTTTTTCAGGATTCCGGAGAGCTTTGCTGTTTCGGAAGAGGAAGAGATCTATTTAAAGAAAATAGAAGTGCTCTGCCGGGAGCATGATAAGGAACTCATGTTGCTTTATCTACCCAAGCGAGCGGAGTTGTTGGCACATGAGAAATATGGTGTCCGTGAGTTTTATGCCTATTACCAACAAACGCTGAGCAGCATCCCCATGATGGATTATTCTCAGTTAAGCCTGCCCAAAGACTCCTTTGCCGACCTGGTTCATCTGAATCAGAGTGGCGCAACATGGTTCTCAAGCGCTTTAAGAGATCATGGATTTCAGCATATTCCTGCTTCGCCCAGGTAATCATTTTATGCATAAAACTGCTGTTAATCATATGTTCAGGGCTTGGTAATTCCCATCATTAACTCCAATTTTACATCATCATAATGAGGGTGTCTTTCCTGTCAGGTGATAATGCCCCTTTATGTTTTTAGCGGGAGATTTATTGCTTTATAGGGATATTCAACGGTTGATTCAGTTCTGGAAGGAAACAAGTTTAATTACCAACTAATAAAACATACAGCTATGAACGTAGATACCATCATGAATGACCTGGTGAAAAGGCACCCGGGTGAAGTGGAGTACCACCAGGCCGTTCGGGAGGTCCTTGAATCCATCGAGGAAGTATATAATGAGAATCCCCATTTTCGATCCGCCAATATTGTGGACCGGATCATCGAGCCGGACCGGGTTATGGTATTCAAGGTGCCCTGGGCCGATGATCAGGGATCGGTTCATGTAAACCTGGGCTACCGGGTACAGTTTAACAATGCCATTGGCCCTTACAAGGGCGGACTACGTTTTCACCCCAGCGTGAACCTGAGTATCCTGAAGTTCCTGGGATTTGAGCAGATCTTTAAGAATAGCCTTACCTCCCTGCCCATGGGGGGTGCCAAAGGTGGTTCAGATTTTGATCCCAAAGGAAAATCCAATGCCGAGATTATGCGTTTCTGTCAGGCTTTAATGATGGAACTCTGGAACAACATTGGTCCGGATACCGATGTACCGGCCGGAGATATCGGTGTAGGTGGCCGGGAGATCGGCTACCTCTACGGCATGTACCGGAAGCTGGCCAGGGAGAATACCGGTGTCCTTACCGGAAAGGGATTGAACTGGGGCGGATCGCTGATCAGGCCCGAAGCCACAGGTTTTGGCACGGTCTATTTTGCCAAGGAAATGCTGGCCACCATAGGGGAGAGCTTTAAAGGAAAAACAGTGGCAGTCTCCGGTTTTGGAAACGTAGCCTGGGGAGCGGCCCTGAAGGTAAGCGAGATGGGCGGGAAAGTGGTGACCCTGAGCGGCCCCGATGGCTACATCTACGATCCGGAAGGGGTTTCGGCCGAAAAGATTGACTATATGCTGGAACTCCGTGCCTCCAACGAAGATATTGTGGCACCCTATGCACTGGAGTTTGAAAGTGCACAGTTTGTACAGGGCAAACGCCCCTGGGAGATGAAGGTGGATATTGCCCTTCCCTGTGCCACCCAGAACGAACTGGATGCCCGCGATGCGGAGCAGCTGATCGCCAATGGATGCATCTGTGTCTGTGAAGGGGCCAATATGCCTTGCACCCCCGAGGCCATCGAGAAACTGCAGGATAAGCAGGTGCTCTATGCACCCGGAAAGGCGGCCAATGCCGGCGGTGTGGCCACCTCGGGACTGGAAATGGCGCAGAATTCCATGAAGATCAACTGGAGCAGGGCCGAAGTGGACAATCGTCTGCATCATATCATGACCAACATTCATGAGAACTGTGTAAAATACGGAACCAATGAAGATGGATATGTGGACTATGTGAAGGGAGCCAATATTGCAGGTTTCTTGAAAGTCGCCGATGCCATGGTGGACCAGGGATTGTTGTAAATTTGAAAAATTTCAAATATTAAGCTATGAGGCCTCATTTTTTATTTAAAGCAATTCTTGCCCTGTTTTTTGTTTCTATGTTTTCTGCCTGCCAGAATGAGAGTTATGATGTGAACGACATCTATACAACATATGGAAATAGCACGGAAGATGTCGGTACACTTCTTAATAAACTTGCCGGCGAAAAAATCTATTTCGGTCATCAGTCGGTTGGGAATAATATCCTTGCAGGCATTGAGTATTGGGAAAAGGAAACCGGAATTCGACTGGAAAAGGTCGAATCAAAGGATTTTGCTGAAGCCAAAAATGCCTCCCTGGTCCATTTCAGGGTCGGATCCAATCTTGATCCCATATCTAAAATTGATGAATTTGTAACACTGGCCGGACAGATTCCAAACAAAGGCAGGCCTGTTGCATTCTTCAAGTTCTGCTATGTGGATATTACTAGTGACACTGACGTTGATGCACTGTTTGGCTATTACAGGGAGCAAATGCTTAAACTGAAGGAGTCTTACCCGTATATTTGTTTTGTTGCCTGCACGGTACCTGTTATGGGCATACAAAGAGGACCCAAGGAATTGGCGAAGAGGATACTGGGCAGGAGTAGTTGGAGCCGTTCCGACAATGTAAACAGGGATGTGTTTAATAAATTGGTATTAGCAGAGTTAGAAGGTCATTTTCCAATATTTGACCTTGGAAGAATTGAAAGCACTGAGCCCCAGGGAACGATAGCCACCTTTGAGTATGAAGGAGCCACGTATCCATACATGCCCGATTACTATACCTACGATGGAGGGCATTTAAATGATTTTGGTGCCCGGACAGTTTCTTATAACTTACTTGCCTTTCTGGTTAAAGAAATTCCTGTGAATTGAAAATTGCCCAGAAGATTTGTCAAAGAAATAAGGCGATTCATCCTAGGATTACTACCATCAGTTGAAGATTGGAACCAGAGATCCCGCAGTTCTGTTTTTTTATAGGTTTAATAAATAACCTACTCATCATAATTATATATTTAGTCAAAACGATGTAACACAACAGGACTTTATCCGTATTTTAAACCAGTGAGAATTTTGCAATCTAATAATTAAGAAAAGACTAAATATCAATTACTTAGAATTCAACTAAAAACAAATGATGACAATGGATGAATTAAAAAACGAATTGTTTGCCTACGTGAAGGAGAATACATTTAAGGAAACGGATACTCTTCAGTCTGACACCTTAATATTTGTAGAAGGCATTTTTGATTCTATGGGATTTGCTTTGATGCTGGATTTCCTGGAGACCAAATTTCAAATTACTGCAGAGGACAGTGATCTTGTGGAGGAGAACTTTGAATCCATCGATGCCATAGCAGATTTCATTACAAGGAAAAATCCTGCGCTGGTCACAGCTGCCTAGCACTTTCCTATGTGTGGTATTTCCGGCATATATAATGCGGGACAGGCACCGGTCTCTCCTGATGCGATCAGGAATATGCTCAAACAGATCCAGTACCGTGGTCCCGATGAATCGGGCATTTTCATGGGAATGGGCGTGGGCCTGGGATCTGTCCGCTTGAGTATCATCGACCTGGCCCAGGGCCAGCAACCCATGTGCGATGAGGCAGAAGAGTTGTGGATCGTTTTTAACGGAGAGATCTTCAATTATATCGAATTGAAGAAGGAGCTGGTTTCGCTGGGATACCGCTTCAGAACGGACAGTGATACCGAGGTCCTGTTATTATTATATAAGCATTACCGTGAGAAGTGTCTGGAGAAGCTGAACGGACAATTTGCCTTTGCCATCTGGGACACACAAGGCAAGGAGCTGTTTCTTGGACGTGACCGGGTGGGTATCAGGCCACTTTATTATTACCACGAGAAGGGTTCCCTGGTTTTCGGCTCCGAAATCAAATGCCTGATGGAGTCGGGATACGTGAAGGCTGAACCCGATCCAGAAGCACTGAACAGGGTGTTTACCTTCTGGACCATTCCATCGCCGGGAACCATGTTTAAAGGCGTGAAGGAACTGCCTCCGGGGCACTACATGGTGGTCAGGGAAAATGATATCCGCATAAAACCATACTGGGAGCTTCGTTTTAAAGGGGATCCGGGTGATTCGGAAAAACTATCTCTTGCAGACACCCTGGATGAATTTGAATCCATTCTCTCCGATTCGGTCAGGCTCAGGCTCAGGGCCGATGTGCCGGTTGCTGCCTACCTGAGCGGGGGTATTGATTCAAGTGCCACCACCTGGCTGATCAAGCAGATCGAACCCGGTGTGCTGAATACCTTCTCCTTGGGCTTTCAATCGGGTGAGTTCGACGAGACTGCCTTCCAGCAAAGCGTTTCAAAGCAGCTGGATACAAGACATAACTCCATTTGCTGCAGCGACACGGATATTGCAGATAACTTTGCCCAGGTTCTCTGGCATACAGAGATCCCGCTTCTTCGTACCGGAGCGGTACCCATGTTCCTTTTATCCGGACTGGTAAACGACCATGGGATCAAGGTAGTAATCACCGGTGAAGGGGCCGATGAATTCCTGGGAGGATACAATATTTTTAAAGAAGCCATTATAAGGGAATTCTGGTCGAAAGAACCCTCCTCGCAGATCAGACCGCTGCTTCTGCAAAAGCTCTATCCTTACCTGGCACAGTTTCAGGGCAGGAACAGTGCTATGTTAAGGCTGTTTTTCGGCTACTGCCTGGAGGATAGCGATTCACCCGTATATTCCCACCTGATCCGCTGGAACAATTCAAAACACATCAGGGAACATATCCGGAAAGATTTTCTGAATGGTTCAGCATCCGATCCGGTTGATGCTTTTGTTTCGACGCTTCCTGAAGGATTTGGAGAGCTGGATCTGCTCAGCAGGGCCCAGTGGCTTGAATCGACCTTATTTATGTCGGGTTACCTGCTTTCATCACAGGGCGACCGCATGGGCATGGCTCATTCGGTGGAAGGACGTTATCCCTTCCTGGATCACCGGGTGATTGAATTTGCTTCAAAACTGCCCTGGAATCACAAGATCAGGGGATTGAATGAGAAGTACCTGATGAAGAAACTGATGGACGGACGCCTGCCCGAACAGGTGGTCCACCGTCCCAAGCAGGCCTACCGTGCCCCGGTGGCTTCCAGCTTAACCTCCGGAAAGGCTCCTGAATACCTTCGGGAGGCCCTGTCCCCGGACATGATCAGCAAGTTCGGGATATTTAATACGGCCTCGGTTGAGAAATTGCTCAGGAAAATGCAGGAAGGTAAGACTGTAACTGAAA
>JAYEOJ010000714.1:0-6575 GCA_034722835.1 Bacteroidota bacterium
ATACAGCCTGCGTGGTGGCTGCCCTTCCCGTGGAGAATCCCAATTATGCATTTATTTCAGCAGGAACCTGGTGTATTGTGGGAATTGAATCGGATCAGGCGCTGATCGGTGAAGAAGCCAGGCAACTGGGTATCACCAATGAAAGAGGCTATGGCAACAGTTACCGTTCCCTGAAAAATATTGTGGGTCTCTGGTTATTACAGGGATTGAAAAAGCACTTATCGGCCGACATCTCTTTTGCGCAGATGGAGGAAATGGTCCGTGAAGAAGTGGATATCCTTCAGGTGATAGATCCTGACGACCCCCTGTTTTACAATCCCGACAGAATGAAGGGGGCCTTTGATTCCTATTTTGAGAAGACAGGGCAATCGCTACCCGGCCAGTTCAGTGACTATATCCGAAGTGCCTACGATAGTCTTTGCTTCTCCTTCAGGTTTCATATTGAGCAGCTGGAAAAGCTCTCCGGCAGGTCCATTGAGGTACTGCACCTGGTGGGAGGGGGAAGCCAATCGGATTACCTGTGCCAGCGTGTGGCTACCATATGCAAAAGAGAAGTGATCTCAGGTCCTGTAGAAGGAGCAGCCATGGGAAATATTATGATCCAGGGCATCGCCATGGGAAAGATAAGAGATCTTAAGGAGGGAAGGACACTGGTGAAGCAGTCCTGCAAGGTAAAGAAATACATCCCGGGCTTCGTTACAGATAGCCTGGAAGAACGATACAGTAGATATTTAGCCATAAAAAAATAGAAAACAATGAGTAAAAGATTAATCGGACAGGCCCCGAAAGTGGGCATCAGACCCACCATAGACGGAAGACTGGAAGGGGTCAGGGAATCGCTGGAGGAGCAGACCATGAAGATGGCCAGGAGTGCCGCAGCATTAATAGAATCTACCCTGAAACATGCAGATGGATCAAAGGTGGAGTGCGTCATAGCCGATAGTTGTATCGGAGGAGTGGCTGAGGCAGCAGCAGCAGCTGATAAGTTTTCCCGATCCGGGGTGGGAGTCAGTCTTACCGTAACTCCCTGCTGGTGCTACGGTAGTGAAACCATTGATATGGATCCACTGTTGCCAAAGGCGATCTGGGGTTTCAACGGTACCGAGCGTCCCGGTGCAGTTTACCTGGCAGCAGCCCTGGCAGGTCATAATCAGAAAGGCTTACCTGCTTTCAGCATCTATGGGAAGGACGTACAGGATTCCAGCGATACCGAAATCCCGGAGGATGTGAAAGAGAAGATACTCACCTTTGTAAAAGCCGGACTGGCTGTGGCCACCATGAAGGGAAAATCCTATCTCTCCATGGGAAGTGTATCCATGGGCATTGCAGGATCCATTGTGGATGCAGACTTCTTTGAGGATTACCTGGGAATGCGCTGCGAGTATTCGGATATGTCGGAGTTTACCCGGAGAATAGAGGAAGGCATCTATGATCCGGAGGAACTCTCAAAGGCTCTGGAATGGATCAAAAAGAATTGCAAGGAGGGCAAAGATTACAACCCCGCAGAAATACAAAAGTCAGACGAAAAGAAAGCTGAGGAGTGGGAGTTTGTGGCCAAGATGGCCCTTATTGGCCGCGACCTGATGGTGGGCAATCCAAAACTAAAGGAGCTGGGCTACGGGGAAGAGGCCCATGGACACAATGCCATTGCAGCCGGTTTCCAGGGTCAGCGCCAGTGGACCGACCACTTTCCCAATGGGGATTTCATGGAGGCGGTACTCTGCTCCTCCTTTGACTGGAACGGAATTCGCCAGCCCTATATGCTGGCAACAGAGAATGACAGTCTGAACGGCGTAGCCATGTTATTTGGCCACCTGTTAAGCGGGGCAGCACAGGTATTCAGCGATGTACGCACCTACTGGAGCCCTGAAGCAGTAAAGCGTGTTACCGGCTTTGAGCTCAGCGGTGATGCCAAAGATGGTTTCATTCACCTGATCAATTCAGGACCCTCCGCCCTGGATGGTTCCGGAGAGCAGCAAATTGACGGCCAGCCGGCCATGAAACCCTGGTTTGAGATTACGGAGAAGGAGGCCCAGGCCTGCCTGGACAATACCACATGGGGAGCTGCCGATATCGGTTATTTCAGGGGAGGCGGATTCTCATCCACATTCAATACCAAGGGGGGAATGCCAATTACCATGAGTCGGATCAATATTATCAAGGGAATTGGGCCGGTACTGCAAATTGCAGAAGGTCAGACCATAGAACTTCCCAAAGAAGTACACCATACCCTTACCGAACGCACCAATCCCACCTGGCCCACCACCTGGTTTGTTCCGCGGCTGACAGGGGAGGGGAACTTTAAAGATGTGTATTCGGTCATGGCCAACTGGGGCGCCAACCATGGAGCATTCTCCTACGGTCACCTCGGATCGCAGCTGATAGCTCTGGCATCCATGCTCCGTATCCCGGTCTGCATGCACAATGTGCCCGAAGATCAGATCTTCAGACCCAGTGCCTGGTCGGCCTTTGGAATGGACAGGGAGGGAGCTGACTACCGGGCATGTGAAGTGTATGGTCCGCTGTACTAATAGGCAGGTATAGTTACGATAAACCTGCTCTGATCATATTAATACTAAAGAGAGGAATCTCCAGTGTCCAAATATGATTGTAATCCTTAAGTGAGATAAGATCATCGTATGATCATATGTATCGTATGATCATATGTATCGTACCATCATATGTATCGTATGATCGTATGTATCGTATGATCGTATGTATCGTACCATCGTATGGATTATATCATGGTTGCATCAGAGATTTTACTTTATATATAGAATCATAAATGAAAGTTACCGCCAATATACCCGATGAGATTATGGATGATGTTCAGAAGTATTCGGGAGGTCAGAATATCACTGAAAGTATTATTATGGCTCTCAAAGAATGGTTATATGTAAAACGGATAAAGAGTTTGAGTGAGGAAGTGGCTAGGAATCCATTATGTTTCAGGGAAGCTTTCTCAACTGATGAGACACGAAGCTTTTAAAACTGCCCATGATTCTAATTGACACATCGGTCTGGATAGAGTTTTTTCGACAACATGAACCCGTTTCGAGCCATGTTTCCACTTTATTGGCTGAACAAAAAGTGATTACTGTAGAACCGGTATTTTCGGAGCTGATGTTTGGTGTTGATAAGGCCCAGGCCAGGAGCATTATCAACACATTTTGGCAAATACTTCCAAAAATTGAATTTGTAGCCGAAACAATGTTTGAAGCGTCCTCTTTCGCTTTTCAAAATAATTCTCAAGAGTTTAAGATCGGCCTTATTGATGCTACTATCATAAGATCGGCACAAATAGGTGGTCACTTGCTATGGACCTTGGATGAGAGAATTATCAGTATTATGGACAACTCGCAGCTTTATCATTTGCAGGTTGATCTTGAGACTTAGCCTGAAAAAAACAGCCCTTGACAGGGAGCGGGATTACCAGACTCCCAACACCACTTCTCCCTTAGGTAAGACTGAAAACGGACCTGCATTATTTTTGACCCCGGTCCGCCGGGTGCCAAAATAATCGCTGTCAATTTTTAACGGTGAACCATTCGGGTGTTCAAAAAGAACTTTGGGAATTTTGGCCTTTCCCAATATCTCTGTTGTAATAATACTTGTTTGGTGTTGATAATATGATTTATGGAAAGTAAATTTCAGATATCCATGTTCTCCCTCATCCAGAAGTATTAGTTTGGGATCATATGAGGGAGTACTTATGGCCTTTGAGTCTTTGTCCGAAGGTCTGGCTTCATTGTAGTAGATATTGCCTTTTATCCAAACCGGCAGCCTGGTTTCGTTATAGCCTTCTAAGCCATAGTGATGCCCGGGACCATGGGCATTGTCCCTGCGTCCCACAAAGATGTTGTTGTAATAGCGGTCATCGCCTCCAAAGATGGTTGTAAGGCCTTTGATGGCTGTTGAATGAGCCAGGAAATAGGGTGTAAAACGATTGGGCTCCGGCCATGTAAGAACAAGGCCTGTAATGAGGTTATGGACAAATGCACCACCCTCTGACTGGATTTTCAATGAATAGGGAGAAAGGAAAATATTGTTGTCCACCAGGTAAGGACCATGATTTACCTCTATGAAAAGGTCTTCCAGGTCATTGTTATAGAATATATTTCTGGAAACACGTGTACCCTGGGTCATCCAGTCGAGCCATAAGCCTCTTCCTGTATCATGTATCCGGTTTCCAATAATGAGAGCATCCACAGGCGCATGGAGTTTGATACCGCCTATTTCCGCTCCTGTAAATTGTCGTTTTGTCCAGATGTTGTAGATATGATTTTTTTCAATGGTGCTGAATGCTGCCCCCATACTTCCACAAATCCCCGTCTGCTCACAATTGTAGATGGTGTTATTTCTGACAATATGCAAGCCGATGTGCTCTTTGTTCCAGCCCATCCTCAGGACTGTAAAAGTCACTTCGATGTAATGGATATTCCCATCATTGTTCACATTACCTTTATCGGCCGACCATACATTATGACCTGATCCACGTTCTTTACCGAGTGTGATGCCCGAGCATTTTGAATCACTGATTACATTATTCTCTATGATCCAGCCCTTGTTCCAGTGAGTGGAAATCATTCCTACCTGTTCGGCAGTAGGAGCACCCCACTGGGTGGCCGCCTGACTGAAGCAGAAACCGCTGACGGTAAGGTAGTTAATACCAGGTTTATCAGGGTAAAAACAGGTTCTTCTCGTGCTAATCTCTGTTCGTTCCTCATTGGGATCGTAGTCATGAAAATTTGCCCAGATGCTGGTGCTTTCTTCATCGCTTTCGCAATACCAGGTAAATGTTGAACCCAATGTATCCTGAATGTTGGTATTTGGTAAGGACTCATATACGAGATCAAGGGTCTCTTTTTCAAATAGCGATTTACCGTTTAAGAATACTTCTCCTGTATGGTGTATGCGACCCATATCATAAAACCAGTCACCAAAAATGGAGTCCTGGTAGGGATTATAATCCCCAAAAAACGAGTTTGGAATGATCACTTTCCAAACACCATCACCCTGGTCTTCCCATCCTGTAATCTCTTCAGAGCCTTTTATCTCGACCTTTTCTCCCGGAGCAGCCCGGTATACAATTCTGTTTATGTCACTTTCACCTCCCCGAAGCGGATTTACCCATTCCCGGTAGGTTCCGGAATGAACGGTGATAGTATCTCCGGGCATTGCCTCTCTAACCGCCCTGGAAATAGTCAAAAATGGCTCGGAGAGGGAGCCCGGGTTGGAATCATTTCCTGATTTGGACACATGATGTTCCGCGGCTGAGACCATGGAGTGATTGAAGGCGAATAAAAGCAAAACAATGCTTATGCTGATGGTTAACGATTTCTTGTTCATATAGATCAATTCTTAGAATGTGAGATATTAACTTTTACTTTGGCAAACCTCCCCTCTGAACCTGCAACAAAGAGGATATTCCTGCCTTCAACAGCATCAGCTACATAGTAGCCTGTAGAATCGATAAATATCCAGTTCTTTCCTCCATCAACTGAATAATCACAACCTGTTTTCCCAATGCTAAAAAAGAGTTCATCTTTAACAGAGACCACGCAGGACCGATATGCTGCCGGCATGCTTTCTGCCTGCTGCCAGTGCTTTCCTCCGTCTTCTGTGAAAACAGCTTTGATGCCATCCCTTTCGGGATCGCTAAAATCGCCTCCTACAGCAACACCGTTGCGTGAATTTGCGAAGTTTACGGAAAAAAGCCCTGCCGATGCCCCGGTCATTACCGGCGTATCAACAAATCTCCAACTCTCACCGTGATCGAAACTGCATAATATTCTGGATTTGTTTCCTCCGGTTACGATGAATATTTCACCCGAAGAAAGGTACTCGATGCAGGTATTTGAAGCTGCAAAGTTAATTTCGCCGTCTACCGCTGAAGGGAGATTATCGAGGCGTTTCCAGCTCCTGCCTCCATCATGTGTTTTCAAAATAAAAACCTGATCATCGATGGGATCACTGATGGCAATGCCCTGCTTGTCGTTAGCAAATTTAAGAGAATTAAAGAATGCTCCCTCTGCAGGACTCTGATAGACCTGTTCCCAGTGTTCACCTCCATCGATGGTCAGGAAAGCCCTGCCTGAGGGAGAAACATCAAAAACCATGGCTTGCTTTTCATCCCAGGCATGCAGACTTCTGAACTCGGTTTCGTCGCACCCCGGTACGATCCTTTCATTCCAGCTTAGTCCACCATCCAGGCTTACATATACCCTGCCCTGACTTCCTGAGGTCCAGATAACATCTTTATCCACTGCAAAGATGGCCCTCAGGGAACTGCTGCCCGGAGTATCTACTTCCGTAAAGTCGAAGTGGTACTCTGTTACAGAGCAGCTGATCAGCAGAAATGACAATGTTAGTAATAGAAGAAACTTGTTCATATTCAGTATGATAAATCAGTACATTTTTTAACTTCTCCGGCAAAGGCTCCTGTCAATTTAAGAGCTGGAGTAAAAATAGCACTCAAATTCAAAAGATATTAAAAAATTCACCTTCCATACATAGGAGTTAAGGAGTTGTGCAATATACTTGGTTAAGTAAAACTCATATTAATAAAACTAAAT
>JAYEOJ010000715.1:0-6573 GCA_034722835.1 Bacteroidota bacterium
AACGGTTATGGAGGACAGTTTATCTGTGTTTTCCCGGAGCTGAATCTGCTGGTAATTGCCCAGAGTGAGCTGAACAACGACCATCATGAGCCCGGCGAACAATGGATGAATACCCTGTCCCTGATTCTGAATGATATTCTGCTTGCAGTGCATTAATTCCTGAGTTTTTACCGGCTTTCACTGATTTTGTTTCTCAGATCAGATTTTATTTTCTAATTTGACGCAAACTCTTTATACTTTGCTTATGAAAGAGATTGTATACCCCCGGAAATTGGATGTGCCCTGTACCCTGGGCAACATATTTGACCTGATGGATTTCTTCTGTATCCGAAGAAATACCCGGTCTATTGCACAAATTGAAGTGGAGAAATGCATGAAGCTCCATTACAACTAAGGTGCACACAAACTGTCCTGTGACTGCCGGAAACCATCTGATAACTACTTACGATTATCTATTCACCAATATCTATCAACTATCATAATGAAAAAAACAGTCATATTCCTCTGCCTCATAGTGGTGGCAGGGTTCCTGTTTGCACAGGACTTACCTTTAAATATTGTTGTACTGGGCGCCCATCCCGATGATTGTGAAGGCGATGCAGGCGGTGTGGCCCTGCTATATGCCAAACTGGGACATAAGGTGAAGTTTGTATCCCTTACCAATGGCGATGCAGGTCACTACTCAAAAGGAGGAGGAGCGCTGGCTAAAATCCGGATGGCAGAAGCAGAAGAAGCAGGAAAGCGTCTTGGAGTGAAGGAGTACGTGGTTATGGATAACCACGATGGGGAGTTGATGCCCACACTTGAGAACCGTCTGAAAGTAATCAGGGAAATCCGGAAATGGAACGCCGATGTTGTGATTGGTCCCCGGCCCAACGATTACCACCCGGATCACAGGTATACGGCCATATTAATGCAGGATGCAGCCTTCATGGTGGTTGTTCCGAATATAGCACCCGATGTGCCCGCACTGAAAAAGAACCCGGTTTTTGTCTATGCGGAAGACCGTTTTCAGAAGCCAAATCCCTTTGAAGCTGATATTGCCATTGATATAGATGAGGTGTTTGAAAAAAAGATCTATGGAATGGCAGCCCATGCTTCGCAGTATTTTGACTGGCTTCCATGGCTTGCAGGGACCCTGGATCAGATCCCGGAAGATGAAGCAGGAAGGTTGGAATACCTGGGCAAGCGAAGGACCTTCAGACCCGGACCATCCACCCGGGCATCACTGATTAGCTGGTATGGTGAAAAGGGCGAAACAGTCCAGCATGCCGAAGGATTTGAGATTTGTGAATATGGCAAACAGCCCGATGACAAGGAGATTCTCAGGCTGTTCCCCATGCTTCCAGAAAGAGATTAGATCTTACTGAAGGTATATTTAGGTATAACAAGTTTTAGATTTTATCTTTAAGCTTTATCAAAGACTATTCTCATGAAAAGAGCCTCATTATTATTTATCACTTTTGCTGTTATCAGCCTCACATCCTGTAAGGTAACCATCGATCAGGAACAGACTGACTCACCACAAACAGACTATTTCCAACTGAAGATCTTTACTTATGAAACCGCTGAACAGGAAGCATTGCTGGACGCCCATTTTCAGAATGCTCTGCTGCCTGCACTCCACAGGTCGGGAATTAAAAACGTGGGAGTATTCAAACCCATAGAAGGGCTGGCGGAGCAGCAAGATCTCACCATGATCCTGGTTCCCTTTCAATCGATGGAAGAGCTTGAGCAGCTTCCTGAACTGTTGAAGAACGATTCAGAATATAAACAAACCGGGCAGGCTTATATAGATGCACCGCACGACAGCCCTCCTTACACCCGCATCGAAAGCATGATCCTTCGTTCCTTCAGTGCCACACCTCAAATAGCTTTGCCTGATCTGAGCTCTCCAAGATCGGATAGGGTGTACGAACTCAGAAGCTACGAGGCAGCCACCGAAAAACTGTACAAGCTGAAGGTGGAGATGTTTAATGAAGGGGAATCTGCCCTGTTCCAGGAGCTGAACTTCAACCCGGTTTTCTTCTGCGAGGTACTCTCCAGTGCGCATATGCCTCACCTGATGTATATGACTACCCATGCAGATACCATCGCACAGAAGGAGAACTGGGATGCCTTCCGGGTTCATCCCGAATGGGAAAGGATGAAGAATCTGGATAGGTATCAGAACACGGTATCGAGCATTACCAAGTACCTGCTTTACCCCACTGAGTACTCAGACTACTAACGCTTAAGTATCGTCTGCAGTTCCGATTCAGATACCGTCAGCAAGCCTGAGGCGGGGAGTCTGCGGGTAAGTTCCCGCCAGTTGCTGTCGCGGTCAAATACATATTCAAAGATGGGGAGGGCCTCTTCCATCCGATGGTTATTGGCCAGGGCCACGGCCTTCCAGTATTTCATCTCCAGGTTGCGGGGGAACATCTTTTCCGCAGCTCCGTACTCACGGAGGGCGGCCTCCATATCCTGGTGCTCCACGGCCAGATCACCCCTGTTCATATGTTCATAGGCCTGGTGAACACGCAATAAACGGTCCAGCTCCTCCAGGGGGTTCTTGTGGTCATCCACACGCAGATCGATCTTGTGGTCGCTCCATACCTCGTCCGTCACTTCGGGTCCCACAACTATCAGAGCCGCTGACTGTTTCCCGCGGATATCTCCTCCTGCTGCCTGTGCGGCCTGAAGGACCATGAGCACCCGTTCAGCCAGGGGGAGATCCGGATGGTCCACATAAGCTTTGCTCATGGCGGGAACCACATCATCGTTCAGCATCATATTGGCCTGTACAGAATAGTTTTCTCCAATGGCATGTGAGGCCGACGATATACAACTGCCTCCTGTATAGGCAGATACCGATCCATGGGTGTCAAGGAAGGCCACCTGCCTGTAATCCCGTCCCCGGTCAGCTTCCACCAGTATTTGAAGAGCCTCTTCCGCACTCTTTCCCTCTGACATCAGATCCAGTCCGTTGGGACCGTAGGCCGGGTTTACGAAGGACTGGGTTGCTACTACTCCCACGCCGGATCGTCCCCACGAAATAATGGTTCCCACTGAAAACCAATGACTCTGAACCCCGATGGCCATCTCTCCCGTAGCCGTATCCCGGGCCACAATGGAAAAGGTATGTGCCAGGCCATCACCGGTTTCGGGATGAAGCTGTGCCTGAATGGGATTGACAAGAATGGAAAGAATAATTCCAACCAGAAGTAAAGTAAATCGAGCTGCCATTTTTTAAGATATTTAGAATGCCAGTCCTAAAATAATCATTTAATCGTAGGTAACTCCCCGGTGGGATGTGCCATCAAGTCTCTGAACAAAGGATTTCAATATGAAAACACGATTGCTTGCCCGGTGGTAAACATGCAGGTGATTGCCATGAAGTTCGTAGATGGTCTCAGGGCTGATATCCACCTTATCCACCCAGAGATAGAAGGTGCCGTCGGGCATGGCCTTCCAGGTAAAAGGGACCTTCACTCCACTTTTTCTATAGGCACTCTGAGGAATCCCCTTTACCGGTTCAGCAACAGGTTCGGAATTAGGCTGAACTTCGGCAGGTGAATTCTGAATGGTCTGGTCCTGCTCCTGAACTGGCATAGCGGCAACTGGTGTATAGCCTGCTCCGGATCCGTTCCGGAAATAGAAATCTCCTACCAGCGAACTGGATTCCCAGGGCGTTTGTTGTCCGCCGCTTCGTTGAAGCACATCTGCACGAACTCCCTTAAAGACCTCCTCCACCTTGACTCCTGGCTGCTGCATATGCATCAGCAGGGCACGTGTATAAAGACCATAATCCTGATCCCCGTCTGACGCCACTGAGCCCGGGGAAGTTGAATAAGCGATCAGCGTACCGGTAGGTGCCACCATGGTGCTCAGGCCCTGCTTGGTATCCCTGAATGAACGGGCAAAGGGATTGTTCCGGCAGGCATCCAGGATCACAATATTCACATCGCTTCTGGCACTCTCCATATAGGCCAGGATGAAGCCCATATCCAGAGCTTCGTATTCAATCTCCTGCTCAATGTGCATCACTGCCTGTGTGGGGATCAAGTAGTTATATCCATTGACCTGCATGCCATGGCCCGAATAATAGAACAATGCGGTCCCTCCTGTTTTTAGTTTCATACCAAATTCACGTACTACCTGCTTCATCTCATTCTGATTCTTCACATTCTCTTTCAGAAGAACTTCAAAACCAGAGGACTTCAGCACTTCGGCTATGGCCCTGGCATCATTAACCGTATTTTTCAGGGGAGCATTCAGATAGGTTGCATTTCCCATAACCAGGGCAACCCGGTTCTCTTTTTTTACCGTTTGCCCATAAAGGCAGCCAAGTCCAGGAAATGTTAATAAAACAAAAAGCAGTCCTCCACGTAGAATAAGAGATTTCATAAGTTTAACATTCACGTATCAAAGTCTAACAAATTATACACTCCAACATGATTCTACGAAATTTATTCTCTAAAGTTCTTGTACTGACATTCTGTTTTATATCGTTTTCTGCCATGGGGCAGCAAAAGGTCGATATTGAAGCCCTTGAAGAAGAAAATCCCGGTCTTTTTTCGGGCCGGTATTTCCGGGGTGGTGTTGGGATCTCAGGTGCCTCACAAGATTTTGGCACCCTCTACGAAGGTATCTCCGTGACCCCTTTTAATGTTAACCTGGAATTCGGAACCCGGATAAAAAGAACCTATGGAATCTACTTCGGCATGTGTTTCAACATCATGCTGAAAGAAACATACTACGGATCTGGCTATACCGGAATTTCAACAACACTGGAGAACTGGACCCAGAGTTCAATCAATCTGGGGGGGCTCTATTACCTGAAAGGCGGAAACTCCTATTTTGCCCTGGAAGCCGGAGTGGGTGTGGGAGTGATAGAAACCACTGAGATGTACGAGGAGGGTTCACTGGGTATACACTCCGCGCTCAAATATGGCTATGACTGGCACGTTTTAAATAAGTTTTACATAGGTGCCCAGGCCTTTATTGCTTATGATTATTGTTGGCATGATGATGATGGCATCGACCCGGGTACAGGGGAAGTACTTATTGCCACCACCTTTTTGTATGGTGTTAACCTGACCATTAAATTAGGAAAATAGCAAGCTTTCCATATCAATCGTTGGTAATCAGTTTCTTGATTCGTTCAATCTGCTTCTGTTTGTTGACTTCACGCAGACTGCGGGCAGTTTTGGTGAAATAGGTGTGCCCGGATATGAATTTTATCTGCAGTTTGTTCCAGTCATTCAGCGTCCCGATCTTATGCTGTTCACTTAGCTCCTTATATAAGGTATTGGAGACAGGGATCATATCACTTCTTCCCAGATAGTCAAGATCAGCATCACAAATGATCTCCTGATAGATATCCCCGGGCTGTGGCGGCAGTTTGGTAGCCATAATGATCTCGCAGATGATGTTGATCTGCTCCTCGGAATATCCATAATCGGGTAACATTTTTTTAACCAGCTGTGTTCCGTGATACTCGTGCTCATCGTATTCAATGGTGTGTCCGGCATCATGGAACAGGGCAGCAGTCTTCAAAAGCAGGATGCCCTCATCATTGAGCCCTTCTGCCCATCCGATAAGCTCCACTTCAGTCACTACATCTACCGTATGCTTCACATTATGGTAGTACAGGTAGGACGGCAGTTCATTTTCAAGTTTGTCCAGTATCAACTCCTGTATATCCATAAACTGTATCAGCTTGAATTTTGTGTTGAACAGCGCATTTGGCATCACTCCCCTTTCACGCATGGAGAATTCAGGCCGGATGCCATTGACCACGAACATTTCCAGGTCGCCCTTGTATTTAACCGGCATCCTTCCATAATAGTCACAAACAAAAAATTCCTTGATTAGCTCATAGGTCATCACGGATATCAGGATTTTTCCACTCTCACTCACTCCCTGCATCCGGTGTGCAATGTTGACTGTATCTCCTTTGATGTCATAGGAAATTTTCTTTTTTCCCGAAATGGTAGCAGTGACAGGTCCGGTATGAATTCCCAGACTCAGGTTCCAATACCGCTTTCCATCGATACGCCTGAGCTGGTTCAGGAAAATATTCATTTCCAGGGCAGCCATTACCACATCAATGGGGTTGGTTATGTTTTTATCAGGGATTCCCCCTGCCGCCATGTAGGTATCCCCGATGGTCTTGATTTTATGAATCTTATATTTCTTCAGTATCCTGTCAAACTCAATAAGCACCTCATCCAGCTGGTCCATGACCACTTCAGAGGAATCGTGATCGGTGAGGTCCTTAAACCCGGATATATAGGCAAAAAGGACCGTGGCCATCTTGTACTTTTTGATCCGCTCCCCGCTTTCCAGATACCTTTCCTCCTTCATTCCCAGCCGGGCATCCTTCAGGCGCAACTTCAGGTTTTCGTTCTGCTCGGCAAGTTCAGTGATTGCTTTCTGGAGCTTCTCATTCTTATCGTACAGGTCTCGATTCTTCCTGACAAGTTTCTGGATCCGCTTTAACAGTTCATCCTGTTTTTGTCCCATTATGTTTGATATCTTTGCAATACATTTAACTGCTGCCCATGAAAAACAGAGCAATTCTTACTG
>JAYEOJ010000716.1:0-6556 GCA_034722835.1 Bacteroidota bacterium
GGCCTCTTCAGCGGGTGCGGCCTCTTCAGCGGGTGCGGCTTCTTCAGCAGCAGGGGCCTCTTCAGCAACAGGCGCTTCTTCAGCAACAGGCGCTTCTTCAGCAACAGGCGCTTCTTCAGCAGCAGGTGCTTCTTCAGCAGCAGATGGTTCCTCAGCTGGCGCTTCGGGAGCTGAAGGTTCTTCAGCCTTGGGCTCCTCAGTCTTGGCCTCTTCAGCGGGTGCGGCCTCTTCAGCGGGTGCGGCCTCTTCAGCGGGTGCGGCCTCTTCAGCGGGTGCGGCTTCTTCAGCAGCAGGGGCCTCCTCAGCAGCAGGTTCTTCGATTGCTTCAGGTGCATTCGCAGCCTCTTCGGCAGCTATCAGCTCTGAACGCTTTTTGGCGATCTCTGCAGCCCTTGCTTCCTTGATCTTACTTTCCTCCTCGAGACGGCTCTTATCGAGTTTCTCTTTGGAAGATTTGAGATGATCTTTCTTGGCCTGGATTTTCTGTTCCTTTTCGGTCATCCATGCCTGGAACCTCTTCTCGGCCTCAGCCTCGTCAAACGCTCCTTTTTTAACACCCTCTAAAAGGTGCTTCTTGTACAATACTCCTTTGTAGGATAAGATAGCTCTACATGTATCGGTAGGTTGAGCGCCTTTCTGCAGCCATTCTAAGGCTTTGTTGAAGTCCAGAATAATGGTGGCAGGATTGGAATTGGGATTATACTGACCCAATGATTCAATAAATTTACCATCTCGTGGCGCCCTGCTATCAGCTACTACAATAGAGTAGATCGCCTGAAATTTGCGACCCTGTCTTTGTAATCTGATCTTTGCTGGCATACTCTTTTAATTTAAATTGATTAAAACCTACATTTTTAGCGACCGCAAAGGTAGCATTAATCGCATAATATGCAAAGATTATAAAGGTTTTAGAACGAATGGAGACGCAATCCCAGATAAAAGGTCCTGGGGGCTCCCGGACCATAGACATAACCGCTGTCACGGTCCCTTAATGTATCAAAGTCATCCTGGAAGGTATTGGTCAGATTTTTCACACCTGCAAATATCTCCAATCCGCTATCCACAACATCAAATCTGAAGGTGTATCCTGCCTTTACGCCAAGTTCGAAAAAGGAAGGGGTTGTTACATACTCATCCACCGTCTGTTCCGGAGCTCCTGCATAGTGCACCAGCTCCATGGGGCCTGTATATACCCCGGAAAGTGAAGCATTGAAACGATCTCCGGGAGTCAGGGAATAGGTAATATATCCATACTGGTTTGGTGTTCTTAAAAACTCTCTTCTAGGCTCTTCTCCTTCAATATGTTCTACCGGATCATCATAGAGGCTGGTTTGAAGGGTATATCCTGCTTCCAGTTGCATCTTCTTGTTAAGGTTCCCCCGCAACTCCAGGGTGGCTCCCTGAACAGATGCCCCGGATCCATTCTGTTTTTCAAAAAGATCCCCGTATTCATCCTGGCCAATGGGCTGCAGAAAAAAGGCATCATCCAGCTTGGTATAAAAACCTTCAAGGGTAAATCCTGCAATATACTTTTCTGTGGCCTTATCATAATTTACCGATCCGCTCAGGCTATTGGAGCGTTCCTCCACCAGGTCCGGTGAAAGTACGATCCGGGATACGCCGCCCCCTGCAAAAGCAATGTGCATATCGGCATCAAATGCCTGGGGTGCCCTGAAACCAGTTCCCCAGGTCAGCCGAAACTGAGTAAAGGTCCTGATTTTATATAGCAGGCTTACCCTGGGACTGAAGATGACCCGGTCGACCAGATTATGCTTATCAGCCCGAAGACCCGCCAGCAGGGTCAGGCCCTTGTTGATCTGCCAGTCGCTTTGTAAAAACATCCCCAGTATTCCGGTCGTCTGATCCAGTGTATATTCATAGGCCCGGATGGTATCCTTCACATCATCATAGACATACTCCACCCCTGCAGTAAGAATATTCACGCCACCAAGGAAATCCTGAACCCGATGATTCACCTGCGTTCCTGCCTGGATGGTGTTGTTCCATGTAAATCCATAGGGCGGATCCAACAGGTGCTCCCTGATCTCTGCAGAATCGTAGGGGAAGATTCCGGTATAATGATCCCGGTCAGTTTTTTGTCCGGCCATATAAAGAATAAACGAGCTGTTCTCATCATTAAAATTGATCTGGTAATCGAGTCCGCCCATCAACACATAATGGGTACGTTCTTCCGACTGCATGGCCATATGGGCTGCTTCATTCACCATTTCCCCCCCGTAACGATATTCACTCAGACTACTGAAACTGAGCTCCAGCTTCTGATTATACCTGGGCTTGAAGAAAAGATTGGCTCCGAAGGAATTGTTTGCCAGTTCTGGCAGTTCTGAGAAATTATCCCCGTTGTGGTCATAGGCCTGGCGCATCCTGCGGTTTACATATACAGCAGCTCCGGCATTGTGCTTATGAGTCAGCATATTTATATTCCCCGAAAACACATTATCCCATGCCTCTCCGTTGATCAGTGAGGAAGTGAAGCTCACATCATAACTGCTTTCTTTGGGGATACGGGTAATCACATTTACCGTCCCCCCAATGGCACTGGAGCCATAGAGTGCCGATCCTCCCCCCCGGACCACCTCAATCCGTTCCACCATATTGGCCGGAATCTGCTCCATTCCATAAAGACCGGTCAGGGGACTGAACACGGGGCGACCGTTAATCAGGATCTGCGAATACCCTCCTCCAAGTCCGTTCATCCTGAGCTGTGTATAATTACAGGTCTGGCAATCGGTTTCAACCCGCAAACCCGGCTGAAATTTCAAACCTTCTGAGATATTGCAAGATTGTGTTTGTGCCAGCAGATCACTGTCAATCACATTCACAATAACCGCTGCATCGGTCTGCCTCTTAAAGGTCTTGGTCCCCGTAATAACCACCTCATTGATGGACATGGTCTCCTCTATCAATTCGAAATTAACCTCGATTACCTCATCCTTATGAATGGTTACTTCCTTTTTCTCAGTAATATAGCCCATGGAGGAAGCCATCAGAACATGGGTTCCCGGCTCCAGGTCGATAAGCATATAGTGACCGGTCACATCGGTTGCTGTCCCAATGGTGGTGCCTTCGATATGGATGGTTGCAAATGGAATGTGTTCCCCCTCGCATTGAACATCACCAAAAATATTAGCATCAGAATGCTGTGCATGCAGGGATAAAAAATAAGGCAGGAGGAATAATATAAGAATGAATCCTTTTTTCATGGCAGGTGTTTGACACAAACAATTAAACACCAAAACCAATAGAAGGTTCAGTTCTTTATTTGACAATAATCTTCTTGGTAAGTAAAGTCTTGCCCCACTCGATCCTGATAAAATAGATCCCTGAACTGGGGCTTTCCAAATCCACATTGGAAGTAACAGAGTTTTCACTGATAACAAGGTCTTCAGTAATATTTTTCACCAGTTTGCCGGTGATATCAAAAACCTTCGCGGTTATCTTCTCCTCTCCCTTGTACTCAAAAGTCAACTGAAACCTTCCATCGGAAGGATTCGGAAAAACTTTAACCTCGCTTTCGGCTAATTCAAAACCGGGAAGGTTCTCGTCTGACACCACAGGTGAATGCGAAAAGAGCTGCTGGGATACAAAAACGGTACCCAGCAAAATCCCAATAAACAGAAGCGTAGATTTTTTCATATTACAATTATACGCAAAAATCCTGCCAATTGTTCGATAAAAAATAGCCCAATCAAGAAATTATTAACAAGAAGATTTCGTGGCACTATTTAGGCTAACTTTACTACCCATGTTTTTGATTTTCGACACAGAAACTACCGGGCTTCCAAAACGCGATAATGCGCCTGTATCTGAGGTGGATAACTGGCCCAGGGTGGTGCAAATTGCCTGGCAATTGCATGATGAGACCGGTGAGCTTGCCGAGCACAACAACCTTCTGATCCAGCCCGATGGTTTTGAGATTCCCTACTCAGCTGAAAAAATACATGGCATTTCCACAGAGAAGGCAAAAAAGCATGGTCTTCCGTTAAGGGAAGCGTTGGAAATATTTAATGAGTCGGTAAAGAAATCGACTTACCTGGTGGGGCACAATATCCGTTTTGATATTAATGCGCTGGGTGCTGAATTCATAAGAAGCGCCATTGCAACGGATTTTCTGCAAAAGGAGCAGGTATGCACCATGCGAACCAGCACCAATCATTTGAAGCTCCCCGGGGGCAGAGGAGGTAAATTCAAGCCGCCCAAGTTGATGGAGCTCTATGAATTCCTGTTTGAAGAACAGTTTATGGAAGCTCACAATGCCGCAGCCGATGTGGAGGCCACCGCCAGGTGCTTTTTTGAACTGCTGCGGAAGAAAATCATATCGCCGGAGGACCTCAGGCTCAATCCGGAACATTACAGACAGTTTATATCAAAGAACCAGGATAAGATTGGGCCCTACGGACTTACTCATCGGTCCAACTGGGACGAAGAGCCCGTACCTGAACCCGAATCCAAAGATCTTTCCAGGGATGAAGCTCCGGAAAAGACAGTGGAAGCTGGATTCTGTCATCTCCACGTACACACTCAATATTCCATCCTGGATGGTGCTGCCAGCATTCCGGAGCTACTGAAAAAAGCAATCGACGATGGCATGCATGCTGTGGCCATTACCGATCATGGCAATATGTTTGGAGCCAAGGAGTTTCATATCGAAGCCACCAGGCGGGGCATTAAACCCATACTGGGATGCGAAGCATATATTGCCAGCAGGTCCAGGCATTCAAAGAAAGATAAGAACCAGGACGGATCGTCCCATGTGGTTCTCCTGGCCAAAAATTACAAAGGGTACCAGAACCTGATTACCATGATCTCCCTGGGGTGGACTGAAGGTTTTTACTACAAACCCCGTATCGACCGTGAGCTGCTGGAAAAGTATCGGGACGGAATCATCTGCCTGTCGGCATGCCTCGGGGGAGAGATCCCTCAGGCCATTATGCATCGTACCGTGGAGGAGGCGGAACGAATTGCCCTGGAATATCAGAGAATATTCGGAGGCGATTTCTACCTGGAGCTAATGCGGCACCGGACCGATGATCCCGGGATGAACAAAATGGTATTTGATGATCAGGTGTATGTAAACCGGACCCTGCTGGAAATTGGGAAAAAGATCGGGGTTAAATGCGTTGCCAGCAACGATGTCCACTTTGTAAATATGGAGGATGCCGAGGCGCATGATCATCTTATTTGCCTGAATACAGGTAAAGACCTTGATGATCCTACCCGAATGAGGTATACCAGGCAGGAGTGGTTCAAGACCCAGGCGGAGATGAAAGAGGTCTTTTTTGATCTTCCCGAGGTCCTGAACAATAGTATTGAAGTAGCGGACAAAGTGGAACAGTATGAGCTGAATACCAATCCGGTAATGCCATATTTTCCGCTGCCTGATGATTTCAGTAATGAGGATGATTATCTGAAACACATCACCTATGAAGGAGCCGCCAGGCGCTATCCGGAAATTTCAGAAGAGATAAAGGAGCGGATCGACTTTGAACTGGGGACCATTCAGCGTATGGGATTCCCCGGCTATTTCCTGATCGTCCAGGATTTTATTAATGCTGCCCGAAACATGGGTGTTTCAGTAGGTCCGGGAAGGGGATCGGCCGCCGGATCGGCAGTGGCCTATTGCCTGGGAATTACCGATATCGATCCCATCCGTTATAACTTGCTGTTTGAAAGATTTCTGAATCCCGATCGTGTCTCGATGCCTGATATTGATATCGATTTTGATGAGGACGGCCGTGATGATGTGCTTAAATGGGTGGTGGAAAAATATGGTCACGAGCGGGTGGCCCACATTATTACATTTGGAACCATGGCTGCCAAGATGGCCATTCGCGATGTGGCCAGGATCCAAAAACTTCCATTGCCGGAAGCGGATCGTCTTGCTAAACTTGTTCCGGAAAGACCGGGAACCACTTTTGCCTCCGCCTTTGAGGAAGTCCCCGACTTAAAAGCAGCACTCGATTCACCCAATCCTCTTATATCCAATACACTTCGTGTGGCCCAGCGACTGGAGGGATCTGTAAGGCAAACCGGACTCCATGCATGTGGTGTGATCATTGGCCGGAATAATCTGACAGAACATCTTCCTGTCTGCAAATCAAAAGATTCTGAATTGCTGGTTACCCAGTTTGATGGTCATTTTGTGGAGGATGTGGGCATGCTCAAAATGGACTTCCTGGGACTAAAAACCCTGTCGATCATTAAAGATGCCGTGGTCAACATCAAAGAGTCCAGGGGGATCGAGGTTGATATCGATCATCTCCCCATGGACGATCAGGCCACCTTTGATCTTTACTCCAGGGGAGATACCACGGGACTGTTCCAGTTTGAATCGCCGGGTATGAAAAAACACCTGAAGGATCTCAAACCCAACCGTTTTGAGGATCTGATTGCGATGAACGCCCTTTACAGGCCGGGGCCCATGGAGTACATACCTTCCTTTATAAACCGGAAGCACGGGAAGCAAAAAATTGAGTATGATCTTCCCGAGATGGAGGAATATCTCGAGGATACTTACGGGATCACCGTTTACCAG
>JAYEOJ010000717.1:0-6542 GCA_034722835.1 Bacteroidota bacterium
TGCAAGCGACTTATACATTGTGGATCCGGAGAATGGAGCAATCCTTAGCTCCTATAAATATTTCGACTCCAGCCTGTGGGAATGGCAGCCCAAGGGCATGATCTGGGCCAACTCCCCGGTCGTAAAGGATAACATGATCTTCGTATGCATCGGGTACAATTATCCGGCGAAAATGCTCAAAGTAAATGATGATCTAAGCTCCATCACGGAGGTATATACCAATGAGGTGCTGGACAACCACCATCATGGGCTCATCGAATTGGATGGCTACCTCTATGGATCCTACTGGATTCATAACAATGCCGGGGCCTGGACTTGCCTGGATTGGAGCACAGGCGAAGTGATGTATGACGAGAAATGGAACTCAAAAGGGCAATTGGTTTATGCCGACGGATTGTTCTATGTGTATATCGAGAAGACCGGACATGTGGGTCTGGTGCAGCCCGATCCTACCGGATTCAGGGTCATCAGCTCCTTTGAAATAGAAAAAGGACGAGGCCCTCACTGGTCGCACCCCTATATCTTTGATGGAAAAATGTTCCTGAGGCACGGCGATGTCCTGATGGTCTATTCCCTGCGGAGCTCTTAGTATTTACCCCATTTCTACTTTAGACTTTCCCAGTATTTTTCAATCTCCTCCAGTGATTTTCCTTTGGTTTCCGGGACAAATCTCCAGATAAACCAGATGGCAGGCAGGGTTAGCCCGGCATATAAAAAGAAGGTGCCGGAAGGCATGACCGATTCGATCAATACAGGATTGGTCAGGGTAATAAAGAAGCCGGTCACCATAAGCGAAAAGCTGCCGATGGAAACAGCAAGTCCCCTGATGCGGGTGGGAAAAATTTCGGCGATAATCACCCAGACAATGGGGCCGTATGAAAAGGCAAAACTGGCCACATAAAAGAGCAAGGGAATAATAATCAGGGTGGATCCCAGGGCAAACAGGATTCCTACTCCGGCCAGGGAAATAAATGCTCCCACAACGCCGATCAGCAAGAGTTTACGCCTTCCATGTTTTTCGATGTATTGAATGGCCACAAAGGTGAAAGCCGAATTTACCAGCCCCACAAGCACAGCTCCCAGGAAAGAGCTCTCCACGCTGGCAATGGCCGCATTGATAATATTTGGCGCAAAATACATGATCGCTGCAATACCGCTGAGATGTGAAAACATGGGTAAGAGGATTCCAATTAAGAAAGGTCGCCTCAGGACTGGCGAAAAGAGCTCTTTGAACCCGCCTGTTTCTTCCTTGATCATGTCCCTGATTTCCTTCAATTGCATTTTAGCCTGCTCTTCTCCTCCAATTCTGACCATGGTAACCATGGCCTCCTCCTCCCTTTTGTTGGCCACCAGCCAACGGGGACTCTCCGGGGTAAAAAGAAGCAATGTAAAAAAGAGCAGGGCCACAGGTATCTCCGTACCCAACATGCCTCTCCAGATCTCCTCCACAAACAGCCATTCAAAAAACTTTGGGGATGCGTTCTGGGTGATGACACCTGCTGTATCCCCCGCTGCATGCAACACAATCCAGTCGATCAGAAAGGCCAGCAGGATGCCCAGGGTAATGGAAAGCTGATAGATCGAAACGATCTTGCCCCGGTTCTCCGGCAAGGTCAGCTCAGAGATATAGATGGGAGCAACCACCGAGGTGATCCCCACGCCGATCCCACCAATAACCCTGGCAATAACCAGCATGGTGAAAGCTGCATCCATGTCAGATGTGATCCACAGGGGATGATCCAGATTTCCCTGGAACCGGGGAGTCAGCATGGACCCCATGGCCGAAAGAGTCAATAGCAATGCTGCCAGGATCAGCGCTCTCTTCCTCCCATAACGGTCGGTAATCGTCCCGGCAATTATACAACCAAGAATGGTACCCAGGAGTGCTGACGATACCACCCATCCCAGCATAGCAGGGCTAAGATTAAAATGCGTTTGCAGGAAAGAATTGCATCCTGAAATTATGGCGGTATCATATCCGAAAAGAAAGCCTCCAAGAGAGACTATAAAACTCAAAGAAATCACATAGAAAGAGGACTTGTTCTTCATTTCTGGTTTTTACTTAATTGGATTCGTACTTCCCGTATTGCTCCACAAGTTCCCCCACTCTTCTTACCCTTTCCTCCAATCCGTCAGGCGGAACCTGATCAGCCACACCCAGCACATAGCGGGGCTCTTTCACCATAAACTTTATCATCTCTATAGTGTGCCGTTTAAACTCCTCTTCACTCACATTGGCCGTAAAATAGGCCCCAGGTATTCCGCCCCACAGGATGCTTTTGGAGTCGCTTGCGAAATCTGCCAGTTCCTCCCATTTCAAATCACCCACCGGATGCGGGGTTAAGGCTTCAAGCACAGAGAATCCAACCGAGGCTTCCTGTTTCAAAAGGCCTGCCAGCGTCCCATCAATATGTATGTAGGAGTACTTGCCTGCTTCCCGGATTTTAGTGGTCCATTCCTCCTGGTAGGCACGCATATAAAGTTCAAAAAACTCGGGACCCACCATCTCTGAGGAGAGGTTTTCAGGAATCATCAGGACCTCGGCCGGACTTTCAACAGCAATTTGAGCTGCCTGGTCAAAGGCCTTTTTCATCACTTCAAGTAAGTCATGGAACTCGTCAGGTACAGTCATGGCAGTCATGGTGACTGACATAATACCTGCTTCCAGGGCCAACAGATGCATGAAGGGACTCTTCGGAAGATAGCAAAGCACCACCCCCTGGTCCCCTACCTGCTCTCTTCTTTTGAATGCAAAATCATAATCGGGTTTAAAGCGGGTGTTTTCATAGATATGCTTCATGATGAGCATGTCTTCGGCACCTTTCATAAAATGCTCCACGGGACCTTCCGTAAAGGAAGAAGGAATATACTCCCAGCATTCCCTCACCGATCCCAGGGCGGTTCTGATCTCCTTAAAGCGTTTGTGGCCTTCATTCCATTCCACTACTTCACACCCATCGATGATCTGTTTGTATGGAAAATAGCCCTGCAGATAAAAACCCACATTTAGATCCTTGTGCCATTGGATATACGCATCTGATTGAATAAAATCTTTTGGTTTTAGCCCCTTTTTGACCAGTGAAGTGGCCCAGTAATCCAGGTCACCACACCAGGGAAGGTAGTCGGGTTGCTTTCCTTGTAGAATAGTAAGTATCCGTTCCCGGTGTGTCATGAAAAGAATCCTTAGTATTATAAACTTAGTTAAAATATCCTGAAGATGAAGTTGTCACTTGTTTGTACATTTGAGTATGAAATCTGAACAAAGCGAATATCATAAGATCTTTACAAACGAATTGCACGACAATATTCTCTCATACTGGATACGGTATGGCGTGGAAAAAGAAGGGCAGGGATTTTATGGCGCAGTTGATCTGAATAACAGGCCTGTAACAGGGGCCAACAAAACCAGTGTGTTAAATGCCCGCATCCTGTGGACCTTTGCCGCTGCAGCTAAAAAATACCCGGGGAGAGGCTATGAGGAAATTGCTCATAAGGCCTTTCGGGTAGTGATCGAAGACTTTGCCGACAAAGAACATGGTGGTTATTACATGGAGCTTACATCTGACAACCAAGTTGCAAACGAAATTAAACATACCTATGCACAGGCCTTTGTTATTTATTCCCTGGCCAGGTATTATGAGTTTAATCCGGTAACTGAGGTCATGGACAGGATTCAGGAATTCTTCTATTTCCTGGACAAAAAAACCAAGGATCCTGAACATGCAGGTTACCTGGAATCTTTTACGCGTACCTGGACCATTTTCGAAGAAAATCGAATGGCCGACAACAATGAACCAAAATCCATGAATACCCACCTGCACATTCTGGAGGCCTACGCTGCGGTGTACAAAATCTTGAAAGATGACCTGGTCAAACAGCGCTTAACAGAACTGCTGGAAATTTTTATCCATCATATTATCCGGGAGGACGGACACCTGGGGATCTTCTTTACCAAGGAGTTTGTTGAAACAGAGAATTCAAAAGGCATATGTTCCTTTGGTCACGACATTGAGGCATCCTGGCTGATATGGGAAGCGGCAGAGATTCTCGGGGACGAATCGATAATAGCAAAAATAAAGCCTCTTGTTTTGAAAATGGCTGATGCCGTATTACGAGTGGGCGTGGATAGAGATGGGGGCTTGTTCCTGGAATCCACACGCTTTGGCAGTCATGTACGGACCAATAAACACTGGTGGCTTCAGGCAGAGAATCTGGTGGGCTTTATGAATGCCTTCCAGCTTACCGGCGATCCCGTATACTGGGACACTGTGAAGCTGGCATGGGATTTTATTGACAAGCATGTGATTGACCATGAAGGTGGAGAATGGTTTACCAAGGTGAACCGGCTTGGCAAGGCTTATTTGATTGAACCTGAGGACGATCCTTCGCCTTTTTACCGGAACGATTGGAAAATCGATCCCTGGAAATGTCCCTACCACAATGGCCGGGCCATGATTGAACTGAGTAATCGTATAAGCAGTCTTTTAGAAAAATAAATCCTGATATGAACATGAAATTCGCTCCATTACTTTTTTTAGCAACCCTTGTTTTAGCGGGCTGCAACACCGGGACTCACATTCAAAATATTCAGGTAGCCGGAGTCCAGACACCGGTAATTCCGTTAAACGGAAACTGGAAATTTAACATGGTCCCTCCGGCAGAATTCTGGGATACTGATATTGATTATCAGGATTGGGCTGATATACAGGTACCGGGCGAATGCCAGATGCAGGGCTTTGCCATCAAGCATGATGAGCCCTTTGTCTATAAAAAAGAGTTTCTGATTCCAAAGGATTATGAAGGGAAAGAGGTCAGACTGGTATTTTACGGGGTGTATAGTTATGCCCGGGTATGGGTGAACGGAAAATTCATTCGTGAACATTCAGGAGGCTTTACCAGATGGGAATGTGATATCTCAGATATGGTTTCTCCCGGGGAGATGGCCGTTTTGACCATAGAAGTAACGGACCGGGCAGATGATATTTCTTATGGCAGCGGATATGCCAAACACCAAATCGGAGGAATCTTGCGTGATGTTGAGCTAATCGCCCTGCCAGAACAAAATTTCGAGCAATTGTACTTCGAAACAGATCTGGATGAGCATTATAAAAATGCAGATTTGAACATATTCTATGACCTGAAAAAAGATACGCCTTCGAAAATTAGGGTGGACTTATTTGATACTGATGATCTCCTGGTGGGATCGGTTGAAGGTAAAGCAAAAGGAGATCAGTTATCACTGGCAGTGAAGAATCCTGAACTGTGGGATGCGGAGCACCCCAACCTGTATACGGTAGTTACGACTCTTATCCAGGAAGGAAAGGAAGTAATGAAGATGTATGAAAAAATTGGATTCAGAGAAGTCCGGGTAGAAGGGAATAAACTGCTTGTGAATAGCATGCCTGTGAAACTTCGGGGTGCCTGCCGTCATGATATCCATCCTACCCTGGGTAGAATGACCACTGCAGAATATGATTTGCAGGATGTTCTGCTGGCAAAAGAGTGCAATATGAATTTTATCAGAACTTCCCATTACCCGCCCTCAGAAACCTTCCTGCATTATTGCGATCAATATGGCATCTATGTGGAAGATGAAACAGCGGTGTGTTTTGTGGGTTCTCACCGAACCAAGGCATACCAGGCCAGTGGAGCCTCACAGTCGGATCCTGAGTTTATCGGACGGTACCTTTCACAGCTGGAAGAGATGGTTCAAAACCACCGCAATCATCCCAGCATCATTATCTGGTCCATTGGGAATGAGAATTCCTTTGGAAGCAATTTCGTGGAATCATACAATTGGGTGAAGAAAAACGACCCTACCCGCCCGGTTATCTACAGCTATCCGGGACAGGTTCCTGACAGCCTGCTTCTATATGAGCTTATTAGCATGCACTATCCAAACTGGAAAGGGAACCTGGATCAATATAGAATCTTAACTGAAGGATTTGAATCGGCAGATATGCCCATGTTATTTGATGAGTGGGCGCATGTGGCCTGTTACAATAATTTCGAACTGAGGGAAGACCCCAATGTCCGGAATTTCTGGGGACAGAGCCTGGACAGCATGTGGACCTATCTTTTTGAAACGGAAGGTGGATTGGGTGGAGCCATCTGGTGCATGCTGGATGAAACTTTTATGATGCCCGAAGATCTGGAAGGATTTAACGATTGGTGGGGCATATTGGATAAAAATGTGATTCCGGCAACATTTAACCGTCCGGTGGTCGGCTATGGAGAATGGGGCATTGTGGATATCTGGCGCCGGAAGAAGCCTGAATTCTGGGGAACAAAAAAAGCCTACTCACCCACGAAGATCTATAGCAAAACACTACCTGATTTCAGCCCCGGTGAAGAACTGATGGTGCCTGTTCACAACCGCTTTGATCATACTAACTTTTCTGAATTGAAGATCCTTTGGCAATACGGGGAACAATCGGGTGAACTAGGCAATACTGACCTTAAACCACATCAGAAAGGTCAGCTTGTCTTTCCACCAAATGACTGGAATACAGATGAAAAGCTTCAAATACAATTTTACCAGT
>JAYEOJ010000718.1:0-6523 GCA_034722835.1 Bacteroidota bacterium
AAAGTTTTGTCCCAGGAAGTGAGAGGTACCAGCCTGAAGAGCTTTTCCATCCTGCATCAATGCTTCAATGGTAAGAGTCTCCACCGCTCCTGCAAATTTTTCCGAATCGGTCTTGCTCCCTACCAGGACGGGGATGCCCAGAAATTTTTCAGAGAACTCCGCATAAATATTTACCATCTGCATGGTCTCCTCTTCAGCTTCCTGCCGGGTGGCATGAGCTGTGTGACCCTCCTGCCACAGAAATTCTGCAGTACGCAGGAATAAACGGGTTCGCATCTCCCAACGGACCACATTGGCCCACTGGTTGATCAGGATGGGCAGGTCGCGGTAAGACTGAACCCAGTTCTTATACGTGTTCCAGATAATGGTTTCGGAGGTGGGTCGGACAATTAGTTCCTCTTCCAGTTTTGCTTCGGGATCCACAATGATTCCACCATTCTCTTCATCCGTTTTCAGACGATAGTGTGTAACCACCGCGCATTCCTTTGCAAATCCTTTCACATGGTCGGCCTCCCTGCTGAAGAAAGATTTGGGGATGAAGAGAGGGAAATATGCATTTTCGTGTCCCGTGGCTTTAAACATCCGGTCCAGTTCTGCTTTCATCTTCTCCCAGATGGCATACCCGTATGGTTTGATCACCATACAGCCCCTCACTGCCGAATTTTCGGCCAGTCCTGATTTTAATACCAGATCGTTATACCACTGTGCGTAATTTTCTTCCCTGCTGGTTAATACTTTGGCCATTGAAATTGCTGTTTTTTTGAGGTACAAAGAAAAGAAAAAAAGGTGAGCTGCTGAAGCCTTAGAGCCTTAAACCGATCACCAGCACATCATCAATCTGGCTCAGGTCTCCTTTCCACTCTTCAAAGATCAAACTCAGGATCCGGTGCTGTTCCTCCATGGGTCGTTCGTTTACCTCCAGCAGGAGATCCTTGAAGGGCCTGTATTTGAATTTCTTTCCCTGTGGTCCGCCAAACTGATCCGGGAAGCCGTCGGTAAACATATAGACCCGGTCACCCTTCTTCATTTCTATGGTATACCTGGTAAAGTCGGACATCCTGTCGTAATAGGCCACCGGCATGTTGTTGCCCTTGTACTCAAGCATTTCCCCGTTCCTGACAATATAGATGGGATTGTTGGCCCCTGAGAATTCAAGTTTCCTGGATTGCATGTCATAAATAACCAGTGCCATATCGATCCCGTCTTTTTGCTCACCGATCCTCCCTTCCTGTTTCAGGGTTCGTGCTATGCTCAATCGAAGTTGGTTCAGGATCTCATCTGAGTTCATGACCCCTTTTTCATTTACGATCTCATGCAGCATGGTGATTCCCAGCATGCTCATTAATGAGCCAGGTACACCATGCCCTGTGCAGTCCGCTGCCGTGAGCACGATTCTATGATCGCTCTGTGAGATCCAGTAAAAATCACCACTTACGATATCCCTGGGTTTGAAAAAGATAAAGTGTTCACCAAAGAGGGTCTCAAATACATCATCGCCAGGCAATACAGTATTCTGTATTTTCTTGGCATAGTCGAAACTGTATTTGATCTCTTTGTTTTGCTTCTCAATATGCTCCTTCTGTGCCTGGATCTCGAAGGTACGCTCCTGGACCTTGTCCTCCAGTTCCCTGTTCACTTTATCCTTCAGAGCTGCATTCTCCTTCAACTGATCGATGATCCGTCGCTGTGCCACCTCTTTGCTTTTCTTTAACAGGTTGATCCGCTCACTCAGACCGATGGAGAAGGTCAGGATCTGCAGGGTGACCCCAAATTCCAGGCTATGCTTTCCAAGGGTATAATCTTTCAGCGCATAATTGGTGGCAATACCCAGTATCAGGAAGAGGTTCGCAAAAAGAAAATACCGGGCCGGCTGGTAATTCTCCCTGGTCAGGATCATGGCCGGAACAATGGCCAGGAAGAGGCAGCCGATGGCCGAGACGAACATAATAGCCATCCCGCCCAGTTCTATGAAAAATGGTAATTCAATTCCCATACCCTGCAGCAGGATAATGGAGAAATTCAATATGAGTCCGCCTACCGTGAACCAGACTGCAATAAGCAGGATGGTATCCCACGATTGCAGGGTATTTCGGGTATCCAGATAGGAACGGCCAAACAGGAGATAAAAAAGAAGGAAAACTTCCAGCAGGAAGATGGTGATGGGAGCCGTAATTAACCTGGGTATCAGTTCGTAGATGTATCCTTCCTTGTTAACGAAGAATACGAGGAAGGCCAGTATATACAGGATGTAATAGAGGTATGAGCTTTCTCGGCCCCTGGCAAACAGGGGGATATGATAGAGGACCATGATCAGCAGAATTCCGGTAAATATGCCGAATACCAATCGCTTGGAACGGTCATGTGCAAGCACACTTTCCTGAGTCGATATACTAAAGGTAAGATCGGAAAGTACCGACTCGGGCCCCAGGGTTACCCGCAGGTAAATGGTGTCGGATTCACTGGGAGGCAGATAAATGCGCAGGTCGTCCGATCCGCTGATATTCACATCTTTTTTCCTGGGATGGAGCTTGTTTCCCGATTTACGGATGGACACCATATCGTTATCAAGTTTCTGATACAACCTGTACTCATCGAACTCAGAGATGTCATTACGCTGCAGGTGAAAAGAGAACTGACGGGTGGAGCGGTTAACAAAATAGAAACGGAACCAGAAACAACTCCCGCTTATGTTGCTGATCAGGGCAGGATCGGGATTGGAGAAATCAACCCCCTTGAATTGGTGATCCATCATCCCGGAATACAGTTCGGAAGGGATCGTTGAGCAGTCAGGATCCTCCAGATATTTCAACTGCATGTCAGAAATGCCTACCTCCTGAACAAAATCAGACAGTATAACTGGTTTCTGTGCCGGGAGTAATTGACAGAAAATCAGAAATATTAGGATAAGTCTTAGGCGCATTACGGTTTTTTCCTTCTACTCGTAAATATAATGTATATTTACAAAAAGTTTGTCTAAGGAATGATTAGAGACCTTATTAAAACAAGGTTTATACATATTGCCTTTCTGATATTAATCTCCTCCTGTACCGGTAATGTGATACAGACCACGGTTTTTACCGATGGTTTCCAGGAACTTGAGCCCGGCAACCGGCCCTATTTTGATTCGTCCGACCCGGCCATTTGCTACGATGCCCGTCGTGGAAATCTGGGGCACTGGACCGTTGCTTCATCACTCAGGCAGGATGATTTTAACAGAGCGTGGGTGATCAGGAAAGAGGATGGAGAGAATTACCTGGCACAGACCTTTACCAATCTGAACGATAAAAATTCGCCGCTGAGCCTGACCACGCATCCCATGATTGTGGCCGGTGAGTCTTATTGGAGCGACTACTCCATTGAGGTTGGATTCACTCCCCAGGCCAAATTTGATAAGTGTGGGGTGATATTTGCTTACAAGCATACGGCCGATTTCTATTTCTTCGGCGTTGAGGGGAACACCGTTACCCTGAAACATGTGATGCAATCGGTTACCCCGCTCAGGCCCATTGAAGTAACCCTGGCAACCCAACCACTGGTCTGGACCCCGGGGGAAAGATTGAATGCCACAGTTACGGTTCGCCGGAACAAAGTTTCCACCATCCTGAATGATTCCATCAACATGCACGCCGAGGATCCCGATCTGACAGGCCGGATCGGCTTGATCTCTGACCTGCCTGCGAAGTTTCACAGTGTGGAGGTAAAACTGCTAAGTGGCGAACAACGGAAGCTCTCCAGAAGAAAGAGACAACTTGCCAGGCGATCAGAAATGCATCAGAGCGATCATCCGGCTCTGGTACGTTGGAAAAGATTTGATACGGGTGAATTTGGCGCCAGTCAGAACATCAGGCTGGGTGACCTGAATGGGGACGGGAATAAGGAGATTGTATTTGTCAGAACAGATGCAGCAGGATCAGAGTTGGGATCAATCTCTGTTATTAACCTCGATGGTGAGTTGATGTGGCAATATGGAAATCTGGTGAAAAGCGATGGATGTTCGGGAGTGGAGTTGCCGGTGCAGGTCCATGACCTGGACGGAGACGGATCACGGGAAGTCATCTTTGTGAGAAGGGGCCGGATTCATATCCTTGACGGGAAGAACGGGAAGCAGATCAAGCGAATCAGGATTCCCGGATCCATTGATGTGAATTCCTTGATTTTTGGAGACCTGATGGGGGTGGGCCGGGATAATTGCATCCTGCTTTCGGACCGTGAACATAAGCTGATGGCCCTGAATGAAAAGGGGGAATTGCTGTGGGAACAACAAAGCACTTCAGGATCCCAACCCATGGTTTATGATATGGATAAGGATGGCCGCCATGAGGTCTTGATGGGCTATTCGGTATTCAATCCAGAGGGAGAGCTGATCAATGATGTGGGTGCCCATATAGGAGATGAATGTAACGGGGTCTCTGTCTATGAGATGGTCAATGGGGAGCAGGTAACTCCCTGTCTTGTTTACGCAGCCGGCGACTGGGGTTTGATTTATTATGACTTCGAGGGAAATCTTATAAAACAGAATATACTGGGTCATGTCAGTCACCTTGGAGTGGCTGATCTGGATATGGAGTCCCCCGGGCTGGAGGTCGTAACATCTAATCAGTGGGGAAGCAAGGGCCTTGCGCATGTGATGGATGCCAGTGGAACAGTTATAGCCGGATTCCATTCAGAATCAGGAGTTTTCCGATGCCAGATGGTCAATTGGAAAGGGGACGGAGAGGAGTTTTTCATCACTTCGGCCGATACCATAAATGGTGGATTGTTTGATGGGGCAGGCTTGCTCTCGGTGGCCTTCCCTGCCGACGGGCACCCGGTTTCCTATTATATGGCCACCGACCTGATGGGTGATGCGCGCGATGAGATCATTCTCTGGGATCCCAATGAGCTATGGATCTATACACAGGAGGATAATCCGCGCATGGGAAACACCTACGCTCCGCGCCGCATCCCCCTCTACAATCATTCCATGTACCAGATGAACCTGTCTACCCCCGGGTGGTAAGGTGTTTTATAAATTAGTATATTGCATTCAATCGTAAGTTGCTATCAACTGTTTTGGCACGAACTTTGTTTCATATTAAGCAAAACAATGATGCATAAAATACCGGGAGGAAACGTCATGAAAACTTTAGCACTTGCCATAATCGCCGCCGCCTTTGTTCTGGCATCCTGCAGTTCATCACAGCAGGCTGCTTCAGCGGAATATGATGATGTGTATTATAATCCGAACAAAGTGGAAAAGCAGGCTTCATCAAATGCTTATGCTACAGAGCCCGCAGTTACATCTCAGCAAGCGATGAATACACAGCCCGTGTCTCAGGAACAGGCTTATACAGCACAGGGGGTACCGGCGGATGATAACCTGAGTGATTATGAAAGATACAGCTTACAGCGTGAAGCTGAAATGCTGGGAGAGACGTATGCTCCTGAAGGGAGTGAAGCTCTTTACGCGACCCAGTATACCGTACGGTCAGGAATCTGCTCCGGTAATAATCAATAACTACTACCAGGATCCCACAGACTACTATTACTCATCGAGCCTGAGGAGATTCTCCGACGATTACTACGGTTGGAACTACTATGATCCCTACTATACCGATATGTACTGGTATACCGGAAGCGCCTTTAGCTGGGGTATCAGCATGGGATTTGGATATCCTGGATGGGGTATGAGATTCTCCTACGGATATCCTTATTACAGACCATATTACGGATATGGCGGATACTATGGTGGGTATCCCTACTATGGCTGGGGAGGCTACTATGGAGGTTACTATCCTTATTACCCCTATTATGGCTATGGTGGTGGCTGCTACTATGGAGGAGGAGGTTATTATCCCGGGGATTACAACAATTACCGCTATGGACATATGGATAACCGTTATTCATACGGATATGCAAGGAGGTCTGATGTTACCACGGGAAGTTCCAAAGCTTCCACAGCAGGCGATCCAAGGTACAGAAGCCGTACTACTGCTTCAACAAAAGCAGCAAGTGCCACCCGCAACAATACAAGGATATCTAATGCTTCAAGCGCCACACGCACCAACGCTCGAATGAACAGCTCTGCAAATCAGGCGCGGCAGGTAAGGGCAAACACCAACAGTGCGGTTCAACGCACCAGCACAACAAGGAACGGTACAGTTAGAACAACCAGGACACCGCAATCTGTAAACGCGCGGCAGCAAAGCAGCAATGCAAGCAACCGCAGGGCAACTTATACACCCAGCTACAGCAAGCCTCGCACCAGCACTTCCTCCAATTATAACAAGGCAGTCACGCAGAACAGGGCCTACACAAAATCAGGGACCCAGCAGCGTACTCAGAGCTCAAACATGAGGGCAACAACACCCAGCCGGACCAGCACTTCATACAGCCGGCCAAGCTCTTCAAGCCGCAGCAGCTCCTACAGCCGTCCAAGCAGTTCGAGTCGCAGCAGCAGCTCTTACAGCCGTCCGAGCTCTTCCAGCCGAAGCAGTGGCTCTTACAGCCGGAGTTCAGGTGGAAGTCGCTCCAGCGGATCTGT
>JAYEOJ010000719.1:0-6508 GCA_034722835.1 Bacteroidota bacterium
CTACCGTGGTTTCGAAATGGTCTAAGCTAAGGAGAAAATCAAGGTAGTCCCGGTTCCAGCGGACACCGCCTCTGTCTGATACATTGTGTGTGGCATAGCATCCTCCCACTTTCAGTTTTGGATCCACCGCTTCAAAATAGTTTTGATACCATCCCTTATCTGCATCGCTGAAAACAAAATCAAAGGGACCCTTTAAATCGGGGACCAGCTCATGAGCATCGGCAAGACGAGCGTCGATGATGTGATCGACCCCGGCCTCTTTGAAGTTCTCAAGGGCCTCCTGATGCCTGCTTTTGTCTATCTCGACGGTGATCAGTTTCCCCCCTGTTTTACTCAGCGCCCATGCCATCCAAATGGTGGAGTGGCCGGTGGAGGTCCCTATCTCGAGGGCCTGCTGGTAATTGTTCTCAAGAATAAGTTGATACAATAATTTTCCGTCTGAAGTTGGCACATTCATGTTATACCAGCGCCCGTGTTTCTGAAAAAAGGCCTCTACCTTTTTATCGATGTCCGACTGATTCGTTTGCTGTGATATGCAGGAGATTGAGCTTAGCACAATGATTCCTATGGCAATGAGCTTTTTCATGGGTATGTGATTGGATAAATTCAAATGTATGGCATTTGTCGAAATTTTACCGATAAATCCATCCCTTTAACATCGCTCTGGGATTTTTACTATAATTTCGAAAATAAAAATGAGCACAAAAAAGCATTCGGGGAACCCCCACCTCACAGGGGAGCATCGATGGGGAGATATGGGTCAGCTGATCCTTTTTGTCATATTTATGGGGATATGGATCACCGATTCATTTATCTTTCACTATTCGACTTCCCTGCTGGAGGGAGTCTCCAATTACATCCGGCTTGCAGTGGCCGGACCGGTTCTAATAGCAGGTTGGTTCCTGGCCCGTAAAGGGATGAAAGCTGTTTTTGGGACTCCCAGGGAGAAGCCCGAAGTGATCAACACCGGAGTTTTTCGCATTGTGAGGCACCCCATATATACCGGGGCCATACTGTTTTACCTGGGAGCCATCGTGATGACCATGTCCATTGCTTCAGCCGCTTTCTGGTTGGTGATCATCGGGTTTTATATCTCGATATGCAGATACGAAGAACGTATTCTTACAGAGGCTTTTGGAAATGATTACCTGGAGTATAAGAAGAAGAACGGGATGCTCTTTCCAAAACTCTGGTCTCACTAAAGTGTGGCGAAGCTACACTATCCTTTAAACGCATATTTGTACAGCGTGGACAGGTTGGGTTTCTGTCCCTGGATCAGGATGGCGGTTCGGAATATCCGGGCCCCTATCCAAACGGTGAATATGGTAAAGATGGTCACACCAAGTAAGCCAACAAAAGGCTGCCATATTGGAATTGTTACAGAGGATGCCAGTCTAACCACCATGATCATTGGTGTGAATGGAGGGATCAAAGCTATAGTTGTGCCCAATGGTCCGGTTGGATCTGCAATGATAGGGGCTATCACAAACATGGGAAGAATGGCCGGAAGAATGCCCGGGAAGGTTAATGATTGCGCATCCTTGTTATCGTTGCAGGTGGCGCCCAGGGCAGCCATACCGGAACCAACCATCAATATATTCAGGACGGTAAAGATGAAAAACCAGGGCAACACGTCCATGGGAATCAGAGATTCCATTCCAATGTATTGAAGGGTGGCAACACCGGCTCCCACATAAATAGCGGCAGTGGTCAGGGATACACCAATACCGCCCAGTACTTTCCCCATCATAAACTGAAAAGGAGTGATGGTGCCCAGAAGGACTTCGGCGATTTTTTCACTCTTCTCCTCCATCACATTGGTTAGCTGAGGAATGGCGCTCATCATTACCAGCATAAACATCAGCATAAGTAATACATACGGCACAAAAAATGTTTGCATCTCATTGGTCTTTTCAGCTTCCTGTTGTTCCCCGGTTTTTTCATCCACAGAGAAGAGACCCATTCCTTCCACACTGATCCACCACATTAGGTTCTTGGCCTGGGTCTCATCCAGGTTCAATTCGGAAGCACGGATCTGCTGGAGCTTGTTATTTACCACGTTCTGGAACCAGTAGCGGCTGTCGTCATCAAATGTATGCTGGGAATAGTATTTTAAATAGACTTCCTTATCTTCACCGACCGGGTTCAGGACGTCGGGTCCGATTTCAATAAAGGCATGCAGTTCCTGGGTTTCCACCCTTTGAGACAGAGCAAGCTGCTGACCTGCGGGGTCCTGTTGATCGAATTCCATGAATTCTATCACAAAGGCGGCATCAATCTGTTCACCGGTATGAGAGTGGAATATCTCTTTTGTATTTCTGATTTCCAGTGCGTCCTTCATGGGACCGGCCATAAGTCCGGAATGGTCTATCACCACGAAATGCTTATCGTCCGTATCCTTGTTATTCTCCATGATAATCATGGCGGCGAATCCTCCTCCCATCATAATGGGTACCAGCACCAGGCTGATAATAAAACTTTTGGTTCTTACCGCGGCGCGGTATTCGCGTTTAAAAAGGGTCCAAATTTTATTCATTGCCGGTTTCCTTTCTCTCCGGGGATGCAATCCGGATAAATATATCGTTGAGTGATGGTTTGGTAATTTCAAACTTGCTGATGCGGGTCTTTTTCAAGAGCTCTGCCAGTATCTTCTGAGGATCAACGCCTTCTTCCAGCCTGATCTCCTGAAGCTTCCCGAAATTATTTACGTTTTCAATGCCTTTCAGGCCTTTGAGTGCTTCTGCACCCAACTCAGACTGGATTCGAAGCGTATCGTTGCCATACTGATCCTGAATGCGATCCAGGGTCCCGTCCAGTACCTTTTTTCCCCGATAGATCATGAAGATGTAATCACACATGCGTTCGGCCATGGCCATGTCATGGGTGCTGAAGATGATGGTGGCTCCCTTTTGTTGTAGCTCGAGGATAATGTCCTTCATCATATCGGCATTGACCGGATCCAGACCGCTGAATGGTTCATCCAGGATGATAAGCTCGGGCTGATGCAGAATAGTGGCAATAAACTGCAGTTTCTGCCTCATCCCCTTACTGAGGGTTTCTACCTTTTTCTCTTTGTATGCTTTCAAGTCCAGGCGCTCCAGCCACTGGTTGATGCGGTTGGGAAGATCGGTCCCATTGTTGAGCTTTCCGTGAAACTGCAGAAGCTCTCCAATTTTCATCTTTTTGTAGAGTCCCCGGTCTTCAGGCAGGTAGCCCACATTTTTAAGACGTTCTAAATGGGTTTCCTGGCCGTTGACCAGGAGTTTACCCCTGTCGGGGTACATGATCTTCATGATCATGCGGATGGTGGTTGTTTTGCCAGAACCATTGGGGCCAATAAAGCCGTAAATACTTCCTTTGGGGACTTCCAGAGAAAGGTCATCTACGGCTTTTACCGATCCAAATGTTTTGCTTATACCGGAAAGCTCAATAATATTCATCATGAAAAATAACTTATGAGGAACCCGAAGTTATATATTTCACTGAATATTTATTCAGTACCGGATCAATTTTTTATAAAACTACTCTTCCAGGGTGGTCAGGTCGCCCTCCTCCTGTCCCAGGGCCCTGGCTTTCAGCACCCGTCTCATGATCTTCCCGCTCCTGGTTTTGGGCAGGGAGTCGGCAAAAACTATAAAGGCCGGTTTAGCAATCGGGCCGATCTCATCGGCAACATGCTGCTTCAACTCATTGGCCAGCTCATCGGATTCACTGAATCCGTCTTTCAGGATCACCGTGGCATGGATGATATTGCCTTTCAGTTTATCAGGCAAACCAATGGTGGCAGCTTCAGTGACTGAAGGGTGACTTACCAGGGCGCTTTCGATCTCGGCCGATCCGAGCCGGTAACCACTCACCTTTAACACATCGTCATTCCGGCCGATGATCCATACATAACCGTCTTCATCTATTTTTGCAGAGTCTCCGGTCAGATACCAGCCCTGTTTATGATACTGTTTCCAGTATTTTTCAATAAACCTGTCTGGGTCTCCGAGGATGGTTCTTGCCATACCAGGCCAGGGATTCTTGATCACAAGGTTTCCTTCCAAATCACTTTTCACCTCTTTGCCTGATTCATCCACCACAGAAATTTCATTCCCGAAAAATGGTTTAGTGGCCGATCCTGGTTTCAGAGGGGTGGTGGGAAGGGGGGTGATCATAAATCCACCGGTTTCGGTTTGCCACCAGGTATCCATGATGGGACAGTTGTTTTTCCCGATAACCTCGTGGTACCAGAGCCATGCTTCCGGATTGATGGGTTCGCCCACAGATCCAAGGAGCCTTAGTGAACTAAGGTCGTGTTTATCGGCCCAGGAAGCTCCATATCGCATCAGTCCCCTGATAGCAGTTGGACTGGTGTAGAAGATATTGATTCCATATTTCTCGACCATCTGCCACCAGCGATTGGGATAGGGGTGATTTGGTGCCCCCTCATAGAGCAAGGTGGTAGCCCCATTGATCAGCGGGCCGTAAACAATGTAGGAATGCCCGGTAATCCAGCCTGGATCAGCAGCACACCACCAGCGATCAACTGGTTGAATATCAAATACATATTTAAAGGTACTTGAAGCATAAACTGAATATCCTCCGTGTGTATGTATCAAGCCTTTGGGTTTCCCGGTGGTACCACTGGTATAGAGGATGAACAGGGGGTCCTCAGCATCAGTTTGTTCGGTTTCGCATTTGGCTGAGGCAATGGGCATCCCCATTAAATCATGCCACCAGAAATCCCGGTCATTCTCCATGTAACACTCTTCACCTGTGCGTTTGACTGAAATACAGACATTAATGGTGGGGGAACGGCGCATGGCTTCGTCGGCGATGGCCTTCAATTGGGTGGGTTTGCCTCTTCTGAATCCTCCGTCGGCTGTTATCAGAATGTTACTGTGGGCATCGGCGATGCGCTCGGCAAGAGCCTCTACACTGAATCCACCATAAACCACGCTGTGAGCTGCTCCTATCTTGGCACAGGCAAGCATGGCGATGATGATCTCGGGAATCTGAGGCATGTATATGGTGATGACATCTCCCTTTTTCGCCCCCATGGCCTTGAGAACATTGGCAAATTTGGAAATCTCTCTGTTCAGGGCAAAATAGGAGTAGGTCCTGACATCGCCCGGTTCTCCTTCCCAGATGAGTGCCAGTTTATTTTTTGTCTCAGATTCCAGGTGGCGGTCTATGGCATTGGCCACAATATTGGTTTTGCCGCCAGTAAACCATTTGTAGAAAGGCTTATTACTATCATCCAATACCTTCTCCCATTTCCGATACCAGCTGAGATCTTCAGCTTCTCTGGCCCAGAATCCTTCACGATCTGCGATAGATTCCTTATAGAGTTTGTCATAATTTTTAACACGTGCACTTTTCATCACCTCTTTGGAAGGGTGGTAGAACGAATTTCCTGATTTTGAATCCGATGACTTGTTCATAAGCTGTTTTTTGATATTGCGTTTCTTAGAATTCGGAAAATAGCTTATGTAATGAACGAGTGATCAAGCGTTTTGTTCACCGTACTAATTTTAAGATTATTGAATAGGATGTTCCAACAGAATGGACCAGTTGTTTTTTTTCGCGATTTTCAGGAGGCGCTTATCGGGGGAAACTGCCACCGGATGCCCAACAGCTTCCATAACATACTTGTCCGTATGAGAGTCGCCATAGTACCAGGCATCTTGCGGATCGTATTCATTTTTGTTACAAAATGAAAGCATCCTGACTTTTTTTTCAGGTCCGTAAACCAGCTTGCCACGAGTATGTCCGGTCAGGATTCCATTTTCCGATTCCAGCTGGGTACAAATCATCTCATCCAGCTCCATGTACTGACTTACTGGCTGACAGATGGGAGTGGTGGCAGAAGAGAGCAGGATCACGGCCCCTTTTCTGGCCCGGTGTTCCCTGATGGTCTCCAGAATTTCGGGACGGATGGTCTCTTTGATGACCTGTTCGAAAATTTCCTTGCTCAGCTGCATGATGGATGCCTCCTTCAGTCCATTCAGCCAGGAGAGCATCCGGTTTATCATCTTTGTGGGATTGCCAATATTTAGCTTGTAGAGGAGGGAGAGCCAGACCGCGTGACGGTACTGCCTTTCGCTCATTACACCGCGTTTCCTGGCTTCCGTCACCAGATGGGTAGCACTGTTCCCATCCAGTATGGTGTGATCCAGATCATAAAAGGCAGTATAATTGAAATCAGGCATTGAAAAAGTGCTTTCCCCGGGGACTATAAATGATATTGAGTGCCGAAGGCAATAAACTTACTTCAAAGGTAGTGTCAAAATATAATTCTCCGTCCACATGAAAGGAAACTTTTTTTCCAAAATCGACTATTATTTTCTCCGTTTGGTAGTAATCCACTTTCTTGTCCGTAATGTGGGTTCCTTTGGGAACCATGGAGAGAATCTTAAAACGCTGCAACAGGTTTAGCTTCCTGATCATGCATACATCCAGCAGTCCGTCGTTGGCTATTGCTTCCGGGGTTAGAAAGAAAGAGCCTGCAAAACGCCGTCCT
>JAYEOJ010000720.1:0-6498 GCA_034722835.1 Bacteroidota bacterium
GCATCCCACTCCGGCCGTGGCAGGTCAGCCCAAGGAAGATGCCATTTGCTTTATTAAGCAGCTGGAGCCACATGACAGGGATTACTATACAGGATTTCTTGGACCATTACAACATCGCGGTGCCACAGATCTTTTTGTAAACCTGCGTTGCATGAAAATAACACCTTCATTCATTTCGCTCTATGTTGGAGGAGGGATTACCCTTGAATCGGATCCGGCCGAAGAGTGGAATGAAACCCGGCTAAAGGCACAGTCCCTGTTAAAGATCATGGGAAGCTATATGAACATTCCGGAGTAGAAGCAATGCACCATCTTCAACATATTGCCGACCTGGGCCCCTTGCTTGAACGAACAGGAGCCAGGCATGTGATTATTGCTCCCGGAAGCCGGAACGCCCCACTTATTCAACTTTTCACCTCGGGCAATAGATTTAGCTGCCACAGCATTGTGGATGAGCGGTCCGCCGGATATGTGGCCCTGGGAATGGCCAGGCAGCTGAACCAGCCTGTGGTGCTGGTCACCACTTCGGGTACCGCCGTGTTAAATCTGGGCCCGGCTGTGGCCGAAGCATTTCAACAGCAAATTCCACTGCTGGTGCTGACCGCGGATCGCCCCCGGGAGATCCTCTCCCAGTTTAACAACCAGGTGGTGGATCAGCGTGCACCCTTTTTTAACTACTCCAAGGGTTTTTATGAATTTCCTGCACAGCTGAGAGATGAAAGCGGACTGGAAAGGGGCATCCGGTCGGTGGATAAACTTTTCCGGGAGGCGCTGCGAAGGCCGGCCGGACCGGTGCATCTGAACCTGCCGCTTACGGAACCTCTTTATGAGCCCCTGCCAGGCTCCATGCTTTCCAAAGGAGAATTTGCCGGTGCGGAGGAGGATCCTGATATGGAAAATGGTTCGATCCCGGCCTTAGACCCGGGCGGCAGAAGGGTGATGATACTGGCCGGCATGGGGAACAAGGATGCTGCTCTCCGGCAGGCACTGGAAGAACTGCTATCAAGCCAGCAGGCCATGGTAGTGGCAGAAAACATTTCCAACCTGCATTCGGAGCTCTTTATATCCACACCGGAGCTGGTGCTTTCCGGAGCTTCGGATGAGGAGCGGGCCCACCTGGCACCCGAGCTGGTGATTGCATTCGGGAAGCAGGTGGTCTCCAAGCGTTTGAAGCTTTTCCTGCAGTCACTTTCGGATCTGGAGACCGTAGAACTTCCGGAGGGCCCGGCCCTGCTTGATCTGATGAAAGAGCTGACAGGTCAGGATAAGATTGAAAATCACTACCAGCGCATCTGGAAGGAGATGGAGAAGCGGGAGCAAGAAAGAGCAGGAAGCTATTTGCAGAAGGCAGATTTCGGGAACCTGAGTGCAGTGATACGTATCCTGGAGGAGGTGCCTGCCCGGACGGTCATCCACCTGGGAAACAGTTCCACCATCCGAAACTCACAGCTGATGCCGGCCCGATCCGATCTGCTTTATTGCTCCAACAGGGGGACATCCGGCATTGATGGATCGCTTTCAAGCGCGGTGGGAGCTGCCATGGTTTCGGACCGGCAGCACCTGTTAATGGTGGGGGACCTGAGTTTTGTATATGATTCCAACGGGCTCTGGAACAAGGATTTTCCGGAGAACCTGAAGATTGTCGTACTGAACGATGGTGGCGGAGGTATTTTCCGTCTTCTGGATGGGCCTGGTCAGATGGATTTCTTTGAGGAGTTCAGTGTCACCCATCACCCGGTATCGCTGGAGTTGCTCTCCGGAGCCTTTGGTAGGCGTTTTGCACGAGCCACCACCATGGAGGAGCTGGACCATCAGCTGGAGAGCCTTTGCGCTCCCGGAAGTGGCTTATCCGTCCTTGAGGTGGATACCACCGGCAGTGATAATAGTCGTATCTTTAAGGACTTGTTTAAGTAAACCTGATAAGAAAAATGGAGAAGAGAACCTGGAAGGGCCTCGGGGAATTTGAGGAGATCCGCTTTGAATTTTTCGGAGGGATCGCAAAGATCACCATAAACCGCCCCCGCTACTACAATGCGTTTACCCCCGACACCACCCGGGAGATCAGTGAGGCGCTGGTGGTGTGCAGAGAGAAACCCGAGATCAGGGTGGTGATCCTCACCGGAGAAGGAGAGAAGGCCTTCTGCAGCGGAGGAGATCAGAACGTGAAGAGCTTTGCGGGCTACATAGGAAAAGACGGAGTGCCCAGGCTCAATGTGCTGGATGTGCAGCGCCAGATCAGGAGTCTGCCCAAACCGGTGATTGCCATGGTAAACGGTTATGCCATCGGGGGTGGACATGTGTTGCATGTGGTGTGTGACTTATCCATTGCCTCTGAGAATGCACGCTTTGGCCAGACCGGACCCAGAGTGGGCAGTTTTGATGCTGGCTTTGGTTCCTCCTTCCTGGCCAGGCATGTGGGGCAGAAGAAGGCAAGAGAGATCTGGTTCCTCTGCGAACAGTATACAGCAGCCGAAGCGCTGGAGATGGGACTGGTGAACAAGGTGGTCCCGCTGGAACAGCTGGAGAATACGACAGTGGAGTGGTGCAGCAAGATCATGAGGCATAGTCCCATCGCCCTGCGGATGATCAAGGCGGGATTGAATGCGGAACTGGATGGACAGGCCGGGATCCAGGAGCTGGCAGGGAATGCAACCATGCTTTACTATATGACTGACGAAGCGCAGGAGGGCAAGAATGCGTTTCTGGAGAAGCGGGATCCGGACTGGGATCAGTTTCCCAAGTTGCCCTGAGCGTTCAACTCAAAGATTTTCATTATTTTTGTGGCGGATGAACTCTACCCAAATATGGATCAGTGCTTTTAGACTGCGGACACTTCCGCTGGCACTATCTGCCACCACCTTGGGTAGTCTCATTGGCTATGCCGAGAATCGCTTCAAATGGGGAGTCTTCATTTTTGGCACTCTGACCACCCTGTTTCTTCAGATCCTGTCCAACCTGGCCAATGATTATGGTGATGCCCGTAAGGGGACAGATAATGAGAACCGGCTCGGACCGCTGAGGGTGACCCAGTCGGGACTGGTAAGTTACAAGCAGATTCAATGGATGATCGGCGTATTTGTTGTGCTGAGCCTGTTTGCAGGCTCCTTCCTGATCTGGTTTGGATTGAGAGGTGACAACATGTTGCTTTATGCCCTGTTTTTCGTGCTTGGGTTCTCCGCCATCTTTGCAGCCATTAAATATACCATTGGCAAACGGCCCTACGGATATGTAGGATTTGGCGATATCATGGTCTTTATCTATTTCGGGATTCTTGGTGTTGCGGGCACTTATTTTTTACATACGCATTCCCTGCACCCGACCATCCTTCTGCCAGCCTCTTCGGTGGGACTCTTCAGCGCCGGGGTGCTGAATCTGAATAATTTGAGGGATCGTGAAAATGATGCCCTGAACGGCAAGCATACCCTGGTGGTTCGAATGGGGGTTCAATGGGCCAAGACCTACCATGTGGTGCTTCTGCTTACGGCCCTGGTACTGGCAGTGCTCTATACCATTATCCATTTTGAATCGTACTACCAGCTGATGTTCCTGCTGCCGGTTCCCCTCCTGATCTCAGATATCAATACGGTGATCACCAATACGGTGCCTGTTGAACTGAACAGGGAGCTGAAACGACTGGCTGTGGCCACACTGTTATTCTCGATCTCATTTGGAATCGGACTGGTGCTCTAAATGGTCCGGGCATCTTATATCGCACATCCCCTTGTATTTGTCCGACCAGCAGGTACCTCCCGTGGCATTCTTGAACAAAAGCCCTGCTGGTTTATCCGGCTTTCTTCCGGTAAGAGAGCCACAGGCCTGGGTGAGGTTTCCTTTATTCCGGGCCTGAGCGTGGAGGATGAGAAGGAGATAGAGATCCAGTTGGACCACGTTTGCAAGCTGATCAGCAGGGGAGAGATGGATCCCCTGCAGTCTTTGCCTGCCCTTCCGGGTGTGCAATTTGCCCTGGAGATGGCTGTACGGGATATGGAAAGGGGAGGGAAGCAGCTGCTCTACCCCTCGGAGTTTACTGCAGGTGAGGCTGGTATTCCCACGAACGGACTGATCTGGATGGGTAGCAAGCCTTTTATGATCAGCCAGATCAGGGAGAAAATGAAACTTGGATTCAGGGTGCTGAAGTTAAAGGTGGGTTCCCTTGGCTTCGAGGAGGAGCTGGACCTGCTCAAATGGATCCGTACTGAATTCGGCACAGCCGACCTGGAGATACGGCTGGATGCCAATGGGGCATGGACGCCGGATGAAGCCCTGAAGAAGATGGAGCTCCTGTCCCCCTCATGGATTCATTCCATCGAACAACCCATTGCTCCGGGTCAGGTGGAGGCCCTGGCGAAGCTCTGCCGGGATGCTGCCATTCCGGTGGCCCTTGATGAGGAGTTAATCGGGATAAGCGATCCACAGGAAAGAAGGGCTCTTATGGAACATGTGAGGCCCCCGTATATTATTTTAAAACCGGGATTGCTGGGTGGTTTTTCGGTAGCGTCTGAATGGATTGCGCTGGCAGAAAAATACAGGGCAGGCTGGTGGGTCACCTCGGCCCTGGAGTCCAATGTGGGGCTCAATGCCATTGCCCAGTGGACCTGGCAACTGGAGGTATCCAGGCCCCAGGGACTGGGAACAGGGGCGCTCTATACCAATAACATCATCTCACCGCTTCAAATGAGTGGTGACCAGCTCTGGCACCGGCCCGAAACCAGCTGGGACATGAATTCAATTGGACAGTGACTCTTTTGCCACATATAGAGGAACCCATCCTGCTGGATGGGGACGCTTTTACAAAAAGCGAAGTGCTGGATTATTGCAGGAAGCAGGGTGAAGAACCCGGGGTAGCATCCTGGAGAAAAGAGGTTTTAGATTTCATTGTCCTCTTTCTGGATCCCTCGGGTGGACTAATCATGCAGAAGAGCAGTGGCTCTACCGGCGATCCCAAGACCTTTCAACTCTCCAGAGAAGCCATGATGCTGAGCGCGCAGAGAACCCTTCGTTTCTTTGACCTGAAAAGGGGAGAGGTAGCCCTGCTTGCCCTGCCGGTTCACTACATTGCAGGAAAGATGATGGTGGTCAGGGCCCTCGTGGGCGGACTCGATCTAAGGCTCGTAAAACCCTCCTCCCGTCCCTTGCTTTCCCTGTCAGGTCCTGTCGCTTTTGCAGCCATGGTACCCCTGCAGATTGAAGAGTCGCTGAATCACGGTGATCCGCTGAACAGGATCTCAAAGCTACTTATCGGAGGAGGCGAGCTGCACCCTGCCACCCGTGAAAGTCTCTCTTCCATGCATGCTCCCGAAGTATATGAAAGCTTTGGGATGACAGAGACCTATACGCATTTTGCACTGAAGCGCATCAATGGTCCTCATAAACACTCGGGATTCAGATTGCTGGAAGGAGTCCGTGTAGGAGTTGATCCAAGGGGGTGTCTGGAAGTGGAGATCCCGGGAATCACATCCGGTGCGCTGCTTACCAACGACCTGGTGGAAATCAATCCTCAGGGGGATGGCTTCACCTGGCTGGGAAGGTTTGATAATGTGATTAACACCGGGGGGATCAAGATCATCCCCGAGTTGCTGGAGGCTCAGATCGGGAACATAATCGGGCAGGAATGCCTGGTATTGCCTGAAGCGGACCGGAAACTGGGCAACAGGCTGGTGCTGCTGGTGGAGTTTGAGGGAACTCCGCCGGTGGATACATGGCTGAACCTGCTTCGAAATAACCTTTCAAACTACGAACTTCCCCGGAGGATCATTGCTGTTCCCTCCCTTCCAAGGAACCTGTCCATGAAGCCCGACAGAACATCTGCCATGGAAAGGTTGTTATAGTAGGTAACTACAAACCAATTTATTTAAATATGAAAGCATTGAGAGTTATTTTGATCATTGTTGTTGTCCTTCTGGCAGCTATACTGATTGTACCACTCTTCTCACCCGCCACTGCCGAAGTGAGCGCAGAAACTACCATTGACCTGAAAGCGAACCGCATCTTTCCTAAAGTTGCATCCTTTATTGGCAGGGAGCTCTGGGATCCCTGGCTGACCCAGGACAGTACGGCTGATGCCAGGATTGAGCCCAATTCCGCTTATGTGGGATCGACCTATTCCTGGACTGGAGAAAAAGTAGGAAGCGGCCGGATGGAGGTAATCTCTGTCAAAGAAAACGAATACATCGAATCACACCTGTGGTTTGGTGATGTGGAGGAACCTGCACTGGTAGAATGGAAATTTGAGCCCGTTGACGGGGGAACACACGTAAGCTGGTCCTTTACCCAGGAGACCACCTATCCCATTGGCAGACTGGGAATGATGTTTGGGAAGATTTTCCTGAAGCAGAGTTTTGAATTGGGGCTTGCCAATCTAAAGGTATTGATGGAATCCATGTCAAATAAGCACAGTGCACTTGGTCCCATTACGGTGGAAGCAATGCAGGCGATGCTGACCCTGGTAGCCGATGGAGCCGGGACCATGGAGACCATTGGAGAGCAACTTGGAGAACT
>JAYEOJ010000721.1:0-6424 GCA_034722835.1 Bacteroidota bacterium
AGTCCTCGTGCTGCTCGGGGGCCTTGTAAAGCTGGATCCTGTTGGGATCTCTCAGGGGTTCCAGGAGCTTGGGATCGCTGGCATCCAGGGCCTTCAGCTGGGCATCTCCCGCGGTGGGATCAGAGGAGGTTACGGCCACACTGCCACGGCTCACAAAGATCCAGCCTTCGCTGCCATAAAACTTCACTCCGTTGGGGAAGTCTCCGCTGACTTGCATCGTGACCCCGTTGGCATATTTGGCATGCACCATAAAATCGCCATGTACGTTCCATAAGCCGGATGCAGGGAAGGAGGCTTCTGCTTCCACCTCCACAGGTCCGGTGTACTCGGTACCCATGGCCCAGTGGGCCGTGTCCAGGTGGTGGGCACCCCAGCCGGTGATCATCCCGGCACCGAATTGCTCACAGCGCAGCCAGCCCGGACGGGAGAAATCCAAGTGCGGGTGCACCCGTTTTTCGGTGTAGTATTTAAAAGGGGTTGATCCCAGCCACAAATCGTAGTCGAGGTTTTCAGGGACGGGCATGGGGACTTCTTCGTCGCCTCCGGGATCACCGGGCAGACCAATCTCAATTTTTTGCAGCTCACCGACGCGGCCATTGCGTACCAGCGTGCAGGCCTTGTGGAAATGGGGCCAGGGAACGGTGCCGCGTTGCTGGCTTCCCTGCTGGAAGATGACCCCGGTGCGGTGGACAATATCGCTCATCTGCCTTCCTTCAGCAATGGTTAGTGAGGCCGGTTTCTGCAGGTAGATGTCCTTGCCGGCAAGCGCTGTCTCCATGGCAGGCTGGGCGTGCCAGTGATCCGGGGTGGAGATGATCACCGCATCGATGCTCTTGTCCTGAAGCATTTCCCGGTAGTCCTGGTAAACCGCAACATCCACTGCGCTTTTCCCACGATCCAGATGGAATTTCTCGATCCACTCCTTGCCCATACGGGCACGATTCAGGTCCACATCGGCCACTGCTACCCCGATGGTTGAATTGTGCCTGAGGGTTTCAGGCAGGTCATGGGACCTGGCGATGCGCCCAAATCCGATCTGCCCGATCCGGATCTTGTTGGAAGGGGCATTTTTCCCCATCACATGGGAGGGGATGATGGTGGGTACCACCATGGCCCCGGCGGCGGTGGCCGCACTGCTCTTCAGGAATGTTCTTCTTTTCATCATATCAGTTTTATTGAAATTCGTTCCAGTATTGTTCTGCTTTCTCTTTGGAGATGGCACCGTCAAAGACCACCATCCGGTATTTAAGCACATATTCTTTTCCGGGTTCCAGGATCCATTTCTGGTGGCGGATGGGACAGAACTCGAAAAACATATTCTCTTTTCCTCCGTTGCTGTTGGGGGGCCACATCCGCATGGGTTCGGGATGTGAGCGGTTGTCGGGGTGACTCAGGAAAAGAATGCCCGACCGGCCTTCCGGCACATTTGATTCCCCTTCAATAAGGACCCAGCGGGCATGTGTTGCATCCGCATCGGACCAGCTCTTTCCCTCGGAAGTAAGCACCGTTGCATTGCCCGGCCACCAGCGTTCCGTTCCCCGGTAGCCCAGTCCGCCTCCATAACGGTATGCCTCCAGGGTAATACCGGTTTCCAGGGGTGTGCTCAGGGTGGTATGCAGGTCCACCAGGTAGGCGTTCCCATCCAGAGTTTTTACGGTGATCATCCAGGTCTCGTCCATGGCCACTCCTTCACTTCCATCCTTTTTATAATAGATATGCTCCTGTCTCACCCGGAACCCGGCCAGATTCTCTTTTTCAATCTTTTCAAGATACTCCGCAAAGCGCACCGTTCCCTGTTTGTCTCCCAGGTTCCAGAAATCCACCTTGTAGTCCCCGAAATGGGTCCGGGTCCACGGGTTCCAGATGCCATAGTGGTGCCAGTGGTCGGGCGGCTGGATCCGGGTGAGTCGTTCTCCACCCGGCGACCAGACCGGATGTATGTAGGCCGATCTTTTGAAGACCGGGTCTACCCCTTCGGGGGGAAGGGTCTCGCTATGAACATAGCTCAGCACGGCCTGCTTCCCGATAAATATGGTGGTTTCATTTTCTTCACAGGAGAGCCTGGGACCCTTTTGACCAAAGGCAGGCTGGAGTGTGAGGACTCCGGCCAGCAGGATGCATAGGTGTAGCTTCATGGTACAGTTTCTATGGATGGTAACGTTTAACTGTCTGGATAAATATAGCCAGATTTTCGGAGCTTACACCAGGAGGCATTCCTCCACCGCAGGAGAAGATTACCCGGGAGGGATCTTTCAGACCTTTAATCAACTGCAGCGTGGCATTTTTTACCTCGGCGACCGATCCCCGGGCCAGCACATCCCGCGGGGGAATGTTTCCAAGCATGGTGACCCTGTTGTTGGTAAGTTCCTTCAGCTGGTTCAGATCGGTATCGAATCCCATATTGAACAGATTGACCCCCATCTCTGGCAGGTAGTGTACCGATTCCATGCATCCGGCATCGTTGTGAAGGAATTTCACTGCCTGTTTGGTGTCATAGAGCCTCCTGAAGTAGGGGAGGCCAAACTCCACAAACTGGTCCTCGCTGATAAAGCCGATAATATCGTCCAGCATCATGATCCCGTCGATGGAAGGAAAAAGGTCTGCCTGGTGCTTATGGAATCCAATCAGGTATTCCGTAATCTTGCCGATCAAGTGGTGGGCCTCCTCCGGATGGGTCATCAGGGCCATCATAAATTCGGTGGTACCCATGAGATAGGATGCGATATTCAGGGGACCGCGCGATACAGAGAAGCGAATTTTGTGTCCGGCTTTTTCGATGGCCGGCTGGTTCAGTTTGAGGCGGTTCAGCATCAGGGGGCCCAGTCCGTCTTTTACCGGATCGGGTATTTCCAGTGAGGCGATTTCTTCGGGGGACCGGATACAGGGAAACGCATGGGGGAACTCGTTCTGCGGGAAGGCCGAACGGGCACCAAAGGCCGAGGGTTCGCTGCACATTCCATACTCGGCCCAGAACCCGGGCAGGAACATAGCCTCCGGAAAATCGGCAATGGTTTTCAGGTTGGCCTCCAGCCACAGGGCATCGCTGGAGAAATAATCCAGGATATCCATGCCGTACCAGTTGGGCAGCCAGGGCGAATCAATTATAAATCCCACGGGCAGGGGAGACAGGATCTCCCCGTCAATCACCGCTTTTAAATTGTCCCACTGTTGATCGGTCATAGTAGCTGCTTCCGGTTCTCGTATATCTTCTGGACCGCATGAATGATATCGTCCATGTCGCTACGTTCGGCCAGCAGCATGTTCTGGAAGAACCAGACTGCTTCCAGAGTCAGCTGATCGTTATCGGGCAGATTGTGCAATTCCTCCCTGTACCTGTTGAGCCGCTCCTTTGAATAGAGCCGGGTATATCCCTTTGATGTGATGGCCTCTTCGATCAGTCCGTCAAAGTACTGCTGGCCATAGCCCTGGCCACAGGTTATGCCCTCAGCCCGCAAGGCGGCTAAAAATTTATGCCTGGGGAGCCCGTCAAAATACTCCTTCTTATATCGGAGAGGGTAAAGATGGTAGGCCGAACGGGTAGCACCATCAGAAAGCTTGTATGGAACGATCCCGGGGATCTCTTTGAACTTTGAATCCAGGTAGAGCGCATTTTCCAGGCGCTTGTCCGCATCACTGCGGGCTCTGCCAATTTGTGAAAGAAGCAGTCCGGCCTGCACCTCGGTCAATCGTTTGTTGGAGCCCCGGACGGGATAGTCTCCCATTCCCTTCATGGAGTTGCCATAGGGCCGGCCACAGTTATGGAATGCCATGCAGCTGTCCATCAATGCGTCATTGCTTCCCACCAGGGCCCCTCCTTCTCCTGAAGGTATATGTTTGGAGTTCTGGAAACTGAAACAACCCAGGTCACCCAGGGTACCACACATTTGATCACCATATTCGGCCAGCCAGGCCTGACAGGCATCTTCAATAACCGGCAGGCCATGCTTTTCTCCGATGGCCAGGATCCGGTTCATATCGGCCGGCAGCCCGCAAATATGCACGGGAAGAATGGCGGCCGTTCGCTCATTGATCTTCTCTTCAATTTTATGGGGATTGATGGTAAAGGTTTCCTGATCCGTATCGGCAAATACAGGCAGGGCCTTTTGATTGAATACCACGTTATAGGTGGCGATAAAGGTGTAGGGGGAAACAATGACTTCGTCCCCGGCATCCACTCCCAGGGAATGCAAAGCAGTGATTAATGCCGTGGTACCACTGGAGGTCGCTAATACCCGTTTGGCCCCGATCAATTCCCCGTAGGCCTTTTCAAATTCCAGGCATTTGTTTCCATCGCCCCGGAACCAGTTTCCGCTGCGCAAAAGCTCCATCATGGGCTCTTCCGCTTTCTTGTTCCAGACGGGCCAGCTTAGCCAGTCGGCCGTGCGGACCGGATCGCCTCCCTGGAGGGCAAGTTTTGAAACGGCCCCGCTGCCTGAGTTGGCAAACAGGGGGGCAGAAAACATGGTGGCCGCAGCACCGGCAGAGGTGTTGGAAATGAATTTTCTTCGGGTCAGTTTGTTGGTTCTCATGATGCAAACACTTAAATGATTTCAATATTGTACTTGTCAAGCAGTCCCACCGCCGAAGGCAGGGAGAACCGGGCCCCCTGAATGCGATTGTTTTCGGGATCAATGGAGTAGTTCAGAGCAGAAGAGAGATTTGCCCGCTCCAGGTTGGTATTGTCGAAGGTGGCGTTAAGCAGGTCGCACTGGTCCAGAATCGTGTTTCTCAGATCGGATTCGGTGAAGTCCACTTCCCGAAGCGATGTATTCAGAAATACCGTGTGATTCAGTTTCACCTGGTAAAAGGAGGAGTGGTCGAGCTGACAGTTCTCGAAACGAACCGTCAGGCCCAGCTGGTCGCATTGATCAAAATGGAATCCCAGCACCTTGCAGTCTTTGAAGACGGTTTCCTGAAAAGAGCTTTTTATCACTTTTGCATTGCTCAGATCGCATCCGGCAAAGGTGCAATCCATAAAGCGGCTCCCAGAGAGGTCTGAACCGGCAAAATTGCAGTCCCTGAAATTACAGTTGTCATAATCGCCCCTGGGCAGCGCCGTTTCGGTATAATCCTGTTTGGTATACAGTTGCTGTTCTATGTTTTCCTGATTCATACTACTAAAGATAATCAGAATCTTTCATGAATCAATACCTCCGGGTATCACTTATAGAGCGCAAGGCCAAAACTCACTCCAATCCCCTGTTCCCTGTCAGTATCCAGTACCAGGCGATGGAGGCCATGATCACTACTTCACCCAGGGCAAAAATTCCCCAGGGGAAGCGCCGGGGTACATAAGCCGTGGCCACCTCCATCACCTCCGGATTTTTCAATTGTCCCATCTCAAGGAGGGAAAAGTGGGTCAGCATATGTTGCGAATAATCCAGTATAAAGCCAAAGATCAGGATCAGGGATCCCAGGATCAGTCCCGCCCAGATCTTGCCCGGAATACGGCTGTCCAATCCGCGTTCAGCCCGAAACATAATCACCATGGCCAGCAGGATCATGGTCATGGAAACCAGCACCGGAGTTAGAACAGGTCCGGTCCAGGTGGTGGGAATCAGGAAGAGCACATCCCAGGTCATCAAGGACTGGGGCCAACCCAGTAGCAGCCATAGGAACACATAGTAGAAGATGTCCCAGATGGCGAAGGTGTATATGAACCAGGCAAAACCGGTACTGAAGCGCCGCCCTGTTAGAATGCCGATAGTCACCAGAATAACCAGGGTGGCCACCTCACGGAACAGTTCGGTGACAGCCAGGTGCACTGGAAAAGGGGAGAGGGGGAAATCAAATCCTTCCGGATAGAGAATCTCACGCAAATAGACCACCACAGCACTTTCCAGGAAGGCTATGGCAATGGCAAAGGTGGTGATGGTGATAAGAAGCCGTTGAAGTTTCATACTCAATATTACAAAAAATCTGTTCAGGGGGATGCCCAGAACGGTAGCATACCCGCCTCAATATCAAAAACAGTATTGCTCAGCAGCCAGGTGACCAGCACCACGGCCAGGATGCCCAGCATATTCAACATGAAGCCGGTACGCACCATGGTGGCAATCTTAATGCGGTTGGTGCCAAAAATAATGGCATTGGGCGGTGTGGCCGTGGGCAGCATAAAGGCCAGTGAGGATGCCAGGGTGGCCGGTATCATCAGGAGCAGGGGATTGTTTCCGCTGCTGATGGCAAGGCTGGCAAAGACAGGAAGCAACATCTGTGTGGAAGCCACATTGGAGGTGAGCTCCGTAAGAAAAGACATCAGTGCCACCACAGCAAGCAGGATGAGGTAGGGGTGCACTCCCGAGGTCCAGAGCAATTGCTCCCCGAACCAGATGGCCAGTCCACTGGACTGAAATCCAAGTGCCAGTGCAAATCCACCCCCGAACAGCAAGACAATATTCCAGGGAATTCTTTGGGCCGTCTTCCA
>JAYEOJ010000722.1:0-6411 GCA_034722835.1 Bacteroidota bacterium
AAAGGCTGGAAAACAGCGCATTTGAAAAACAGTCTCAGGGATACCTATGCAGGGATCCTGATTCTTGGCCTGATATCTGCCGTGGTGCTAATCACGTCAGCAGCAGCATTACATCCCAGAGGGATCATGGTGAACTCGGCGGCCGATATGGCCCTGCAAATGGAAGCTTTGTTCGGAAGTTCAGCCAAGATTGTTTTTAGCGTGGGCCTGTGTGCTGCCGCATTTTCCTCCATGATGGTGAACTCGGTAATTGGCGCAGGGCTGCTTGCGGATGGTCTGGGCATGGGACGTTCCATGAACGACCGGACCACCAAATTTTTTATTGTGGCCATTCTGCTGATCGGTATGCTTGTGGCTGTATTCTTCAGGGGAAACGTGATCTATGCACTTATTATGGCACAGGCTTCTTCCATGCTTGCGGTTCCATTGATAGCCGTCGGATTATTCCTGATGCTGAACAATAAGAAAGCAATGGGCGCATACAGGAACAACAGGGTGCAGAACATAATCGCCATAGCAGGTTTCCTGGCAATTCTCCTGATGGTTTATTTCATGTACCAAAATATACTAACTTATATCCGAACTACTTAAAGCTTGCGATTTGTCTCAAGTCGACGTAATAGCACTGACCCGGGAGTTAATCTCCCACAACACCATCAATCCTCCAGGAAATGAGGCCATTGTGGCCAGAAAGCTGGGAGAGCTTCTTACAGAGCATGGGTTTAAGGTAGAACTTCCAGGATATGAGCTTAACAGATTGCACCTTGTGGCAGAAAAGGGAATAAGTGCTTCCAGGGCACCTTTGGTGCTTTCCGGGCATTTGGACACTGTTCCCCTTGGGAATAAGCCATGGAAGGCAGATCCATTTTCGGGCATTTCCCAGGGAGATAAAATCTTTGGCCGGGGTTCCAGTGACATGAAAAGTGGTGTGGCAGCCATGACCGTTGCAGCCATTGAAGCCACATCAGGTAATGCTCCGGAGGATGGCATCAGGCTCATATTTACTGCCGGAGAAGAATTGGGCTGTCAGGGCGCCCTGCAGCTGGTAAGCACCCATGAGAATTTAGGGAAAGCATGCGCAATCATCGTGGGGGAGCCCACAGCCAACATTCCAATCACAGGTCACAAGGGAGCCCTCTATTTAAATGCTGTGGCTAAAGGGAAAACGGCCCATTCGTCCATGCCGGAACAGGGAGACAATGCGATCTATAAAGCTGCTAAATGTATATCAGGCATTGAAGAATTCCGTTTCCAGTCAGCGAAAGATCCTCTCCTGGGATTCCCCAGCATTAATGTGGGAATGATGCAGGGCGGATTGAACATAAATTCGGTTCCGGACCATGCAGAGTTTAGCATTGATATCCGATCTACGACCATGATCGAGCATTCCTCGATTCTTCAAAGGCTGATTCAGGAGCTGGGTGAAGACATTGCCATAGAAACGCTTGTGGATCTTGATCCGGTCAGCACTCCCGAGTCGGAACCTTTTGTACAACTGGTTTATGATATTTGTGGGATGGATCAGAAAAATAAAGACTGGCCCAGATCCTTGCCCTATCTCACTGATGGCTCCGTATTACAGCCCTATTACGGCGGGGTCCCGACCATCATCCTGGGACCAGGAGAACCGGGAATGGCCCATAAGACCGATGAATACTGTTTCATCGAAAATATCATTCGGTCTGTTTCCATTTATAAAAACATTATTCTAAACAGGAGTAGCTAAAATGAGTATTTATCAGGATAAAATACGCGACATCACCGCATTGGAGGATCTGTTATCCTTACCCTCCGAAGCATCTGTCAACATGTGTTCAGATCTTGAAGGGGATATCATGTTCCTGGGAGTAGGTGGTAAACTCGGACCTTCGCTGGCCAGGATGACGAAGAGAGCCTGTGAAGAAGCAAAGCTTGAAAAACGCATCTATGGAGTTTCTCTATTCGAATCGGATCAGCAACGTAAGCAGATCGACGATATGGGAATTGAAACTTTTCACGGAGATTTACTGGACCCGGACTTTATTCAAAGCCTGCCAAAGGCCAGGAATGTGTTCTTCCTGGCAGGAATGAAATTTGGCTCTGAAGAAAACATATCTCTGACCTGGGCTGTCAACTCGTATATGCCAGCCCTTGTGGCTGACTATTTTAAAGAATCCCGAATTGTTGCCTTCTCCACCGGATGTGTTTATCCCCTGGTCCCCAGAGAATCTGGCGGATCTCTCGAGACCGATCCACCCACACCCCTTGGCGAGTATGCTCAATCCTGTTTGGGAAGAGAGCGGATGTTTGAATATGGAAGCAAAAAATATCAGACAAAGGTCTGTTTGATTCGCTTGAATTATTCCGTAGAATTGCGTTATGGTGTATTGCTTGATATTGCGACCAAAGTGAAAAACCGGGAAGCCATTGACCTGTCCATGGGATACTTCAATGTGATCTGGCAGGGGGATGTAAATGATGTGGTGCTACGGTCACTGGACATATGTAACAGTCCGGCAAAAATATTAAACATTACCGGAGAGGAAATCCTGTCGGTGCGTGAGGTTGCCCTGGAGTTTGGGAAATTATTCAATACAAAGCCTGAATTTGTCGGTACAGAAGCGCTTACGGCCCTGCTTAACAATGCCGGACAGGCGTTCAAATTGTTTGGACGTCCGAAGGTTTCCACCCTGCAGATCATCAAATGGATTGCCGACTGGATCAGTGAAGGCAGAGAAACCCTGGGCAAGCCCACCCACTATGAAGTAAGAGACGGCAAATACTAAAATCCTCATTCAAATGAAATATAAGGAATTACCAGAAGACATCCTGCTTTCCTTGCATCGCGGAGTCGTGATACCGGCATTGCCTCTTGCTCTGAATAAAGACCGGCAGCTTGATGAGAGAAGACAGCGGGCACTCTTGAGATATTACCTGGATGCCGGAGCCGGAGGAGTAGCCGCCGGGGTTCATACCACCCAGTTTGAAATCAGGCATCCTGAAATAAATCTATTTGAACCGGTTTTAAGGATTGCCAGGGAGGAGTTTGACAGCTTTGAAAAAAGAAGAGGCAAAGCTGTGATCCGCATTGCAGGGCCATTGCGGAACTTATTCCCATCATTGGTTTTTATCTTCAACCTGCTGTGGGAGGACGGATCCTGGATGTGAACTTCTGGCGTGAATTTGCAAAAATTGAAAATGTGATTGCCATTAAAATAGCTCCTTTTAACCGCTATCAGACACTGGATGTGGTAAGAGGTGTGGTTGAATCGGGTCGTTCGGAAGAGATTGCACTGTATACCGGCAATGATGACAACATATTGCCTGACCTGCTTACTGAATTCAAAATTAAGTCAGGGACTCAGATCATTAAAAAGAGGATTGTAGGGGGACTTTTAGGTCACTGGGCGGTGTGGACCCACACCGCAGTTACGCTTCTTGAGAATATCCAGAATGGTACTCTTGCCGGGGATACACAACAACAGATGAGCCTGGCTATGCGGATCACCGACAGCAATGCCGCTTTTTTTGATGCGGCCAATAACTTTAAGGGTTGCATCTCCGGTTTACATGAAGTACTGCGGCGACAGGGAATACTGGAAGGTGTGTGGACCCTGAATGAAGATGAGGGTTTGTCAAGCGGACAAAAAGAGGAAATCGACCGGGTATATGAAGCTTATCCTGATCTGAACGATGATGATTTTGTAGCTGCTAAGCTCCACCGGTGGCTGTCCTGAACAAACCTATGGCCTGCTAAATCAGATACTGGGTTGAGCCTCCAGCCTTTTGATCTCTTCTGCAGCTTTGGGGCCGATCTGGAGAGCAAATTTCCTGGGCCAGGGATTGCGGGCCGATCGGTCCATGATCACTCCAGGAGGCGGCAGGCATATAAAATTGGAGTTCTTCCAGATGATTTTCTTTTCCACTACTTCTCCGGTGATCAGCTCCTTGGCTTCATCTTCCGAAATCAACAGCAGGCTGGATATAACTTCCGGACCCAGCAGGACAATAGCCTTGGGATTGGCGATCTCGATTTCATCCCGGAGCCAGGGCATGCTCTTTAGTGCAAATTCGTGGTACTGTGATTTATTCTCTTTGATCTCCTTCCCAAGCCGGTGGTATTTCTTTACTACATCATCATCAAACAGGGAGACCTTAACCAGACTGGTGAGCCAACACTTTTCCCTGGGAATCTCCAGAGTCTCCAGGATCACCTCACTAAGTTCCTGCCCCGTATAGGAACTGCGTACACGGCTTCCATCGTAATAGGGCTCAATGGAAAAGGGTGCTGTTGCATCATAGATCGGAACATCCGGTATATCATTTACAAAAAATACTTTGGCTGCCGGCTGCGGACCAATGATCATAATTTTACCGATGGCAGTCTCAATGGGTACAACCGTCTGAACCGGATTGCCATATAGATAGGTGGTATCCTTAGGAAATTTTATGCTCTTCAGGTACTCCCTGGAGCATTTTTTCTGGTATTGTTGAATTGTCATGACTTTGGTTTCGATAAAATGTAGCGGACAAATTACAACATATTTTCAGAAATTAAAACAGAATCCCCCTGGTGCGATTCCGGTACGGAATGTATCGACCGGAATTCCTTCCGGAGTAAACCTGTATATCATCCCGGGTTGTACAAAGTCTATCGCATCGGCTACATAGACCTCAGAGCTCAGCGGGTCCACATCCAGGCCGTAATATCCCATCATCATATTCGTTCCATAAGGACTCTCTATCAACAGTTCCGGATCGGATTGGGCATCCACCGCGTACCGGTAAATATCCCTGTTGATATAGTAAAGGGTATCTCCCATTCCATTGATCCGCAGGTCCGTCGGGCTCTCTCCCGGAGAAAACTTCCGGATGATCTGTGCCTCTGTTGATCCGGCTTCAATCTTTAACAGGCCTCCTTCCTCATTCCCGTAAGGATTCCCCTCAGCTCCACCGTCACAAAGCACCCACAGGGAATGGTATTTATCCAGCACCATGGAGTTGGGCTGCTTTAATACTTCAATGGAATCGACTACACGGTCCAGATCTGAATCGATCACCAGCACTTTGTCGTCATAACTCCAGCAATTTGTATATACAAACCTGTCGAACTGCAGCATTTGCTCCGTGGGGTGCTGGTAGCTTTCACTAATGTAGTTATTCACAGATATGGCCCCGGTCACCTCCATGCTTACCGGATCTACCACGGCAATGGACCTGGCGTAAAGATCGCTGACATAGGCTTTGGTTTCACTTATGAAATGGATATGCCTGGGTGAAGTAAGGCCCGTGATTTTTCCTTTTAACTCAAAAGTGCTGGTATTAAAAATATAGATCCTGCCGCTGTTATTGACAACCACATAACCCAGACCGTCCCGAATGGTCATGGAATGGGCCACATCGCCCAGGGGTATTCCATTGGTATTGAAAAACACATCATCTTTCACCTCCATGGTCTCCGGATCATAATGGGTCAGAGAGGCGTTCCCATACATGAAATTTCCTTCATTGTATACAAAAATTCCACCATATGGCAGTCCGTCTGCCGGCTGTTCCGTATCCCACAACTGGTCGTCTTTCATACATCCGCTCAGGGAGAGAAGGACAAACAGGACCATATATATCAACTTCCGGTTCAAACTGATGTCAGATTTGGATCTTGAATATTAACTGGTAATTCCTTCCGGGCATGGGCCGGTAAAGTATGGTATGATAGGATTCGTTGAAGAGATTATTGACCTTCAGCTCCAGGGAGAGATCGACTCGTTTCAGATGGAACAGGCTTCCGGCAGCAATATCATTCATAAAATAGGGATAGAGCCGGTCGCGTCGGGTCACATCATTGCTTGATGTGGTAAATCTTTCGCTGTAGGCATTAAACTGATATGTTAGAAAGAGATTGCTCCATCCCAAACGTGCCATCATGTTCCCGGAGTGCAGAGGAATATATACCAGTTGTTTGCCATAAGATTCATCACTCCAGATAAGCGGATCCCCTTCATTAACCGCCCTTGTATAGCCATAGGTCCCTGAAAGTTTATAGTTAAGGTCTGAGAAGTATCCCTGTAGCTGAATGTTGTATTCAATCCCTTTTGATAACACACTCCTGATATTTTGAGGCTCCCAGAAGCCCCTGTAGGATGGAATCCAGATAATCCAGTTATCAATTTGGGAGCGGTAGAGGGAAAGCCCTGTAAGCAGCAGGTGACTTAAAAACTCCTGCTGGTATATGACTCCCGCCTCAACGGTAAAACCTTCTTCTGGCAAGAGATCGGGATTGCCACCGGGCTGCCAGTACAGGTCATTAAGCGTTGGCAGGTGGTAATTCCTTGCGATGTTCCCTTTCAGAATCAGATCCACACCCTTTATCAGCTTCACATCCATGCCAAAATAGGGGATAAACGGCACCCTTTTACCATCCACCCACTCCTG